>JAYENR010000039.1:0-3724 GCA_034722175.1 Pseudomonadota bacterium
AAATTGCTAATAAAACCCTTTTAAACGTTAAATCCACTGCACATTATTTATTCACAGGTTTAAAAGGGTTTTATTAGCAATTTCATTAAGTTATGAAAACAATGCAAAAACATACTCTAATTGAGGTGTGTAATTGATTGTATCTCTTTAGATGTCTTATACAACATGTAGTTATATTAAGTAAACGCTCCCGCAAAATATAGTAGATTTTGGTCTTGGTTGCAATAGAAGGTTTTTATCTAAAACAGCATGGTTTTATTGATAATTCCTGTGGAAAACTATAATAAATCCACTGAAATCAAGTTGTGTAGGCCTGTGGATAACTTTGTGTAAACTTTTAAGAAATAAAAAATAAATTTTTCTATTTGTTAGGTAAAAAATTCTATAGCAAAAAAAAGAAAATAAAGCTTGAAATGGAATGGTTTTTGTCTTTAATAAATAACAGCTTAAAGAATACAGCTCTGTAAACGTTGCTCGAATTCTTGAAAATTAAATGGCTGGTCAGACTCAATAAGCAGCTCTAATCTAGAATCCCTTCGGTAGCAAATATACTCACGGGTGGTCTGTTGGTTTACCCATTGAAATAGCATCCATGGCGAGCCCACTTTTAATACGCCTTTGGCACGTTTTAAACCAGGAAAATACTGCGTTTCATTTAAGGATTGAAATAATATAAAGAGTTTTTTCCAGTCGAAGGTGGCCTGGTCAGAAAAAATATAGCCAATTGATTGCACACCTAGCTCTTGTTTATAAAGTCGTTCTACGGGGTGGCTAAAGGTAATTGGCATATAAGGCAGCATAACACCGTTGTTTTTTGTTTGATTACCGTGACTATGATCAGTGGTACATCTGTTGGTTGTGACTGAAGTGGCATGCAGATGGTCTAACCATTTAATGGCAATTTTGCCTTGTTGGGTTTGCAAGATTTGTCTTTTCGCTGGATATAAAGCTTGGCAGTAGTTTTGTAGAGTTTCAAGCTGGTCAGAGGTCGCTAGATCGGTTTTATTTAAAACAACTACATCAGCCATATTGAGCAGGTTTTGCATAATGGTGTAGTCATGGATCTCTTTTAAAGAGGTATTGGCACTGTCTAACACCGCAAATAAAGTTTGAATCTCAAGTTTGTTTTTGAAGTCTTCTGACTGCAAGATCTCGACCAGTGTATCCGGTTCTCCAAGCCCTGTAGGTTCAATGAATATTCTATGAGGGTGATATTGCTCTATTACCTCTTGCAGTGTTTGTGTGAGTTCTGATTTAGCTGTACAGCAAATGCAGCCACCAGGAAGTTGAATGCTGCGGACAGAAGGGGTTTCGGCCAAAATAGCACCATCAATCCCGACAGACCCAAATTCATTAACCAGTAGTACCCAGTTTTCTTGTTCGGGTTTTAAGTTTAATAGGTGTCTTAGTAAGGTGGTTTTCCCCGATCCAAGAGGGCCGGTAATTAAGTTGATGGCAGCTAGAGATGAGATATTCACAATACTATTATGTTGGAGTGTTAATTGTTGCCGTTGACACGATTACGTCCTGATGTTTTGGCTTCAGTTAGCTGTTGGGAAACACGGTTAATTAAGTTTTCGACGTTTTCGCCAAGTTGATATAAAGAAACGCCAGCAGAAAGTGACAGTTGTAATTTTTTATGACTAGACTTTATTTGCAGTGGACGTGAAGAAATCTTATGCCGAATGCTGTCAGCAATATGCATAGCTGTATCGTAATAGCACTCAGGCAAAATGATCGCGAATTGCTGACCATCATAACGAGCAAAGCTTCCTTTGTCTCCCACTTCGTTGCCAATGAGTTTAGCAATATACCTTAGAACGCTGTCACCAATTAAGTAGCCAAAGTCATTATTAATATCTGTAAAGTGATCTAGATCAATCAGAATCAAAGCAAAACTGGCCTGTTTGCTATTTGCCTGTTGAACTGACTCATTCAGGATGTCGTTAAAACCATTCCAGTTAGCAATATCGGTCAGTTCATCGATTTTTCCAATGGATGAAGTTCTTTCTAACTCTTTTTTTAGTAATAGAATTTCTTGAGTTGCTTTTTGGACTTCTTCTCTTAAAATGCTCGTTTCCGATATAAGTTCATCAATGGTTGGAGCAATTTCAGTGACTAGGGGCGTCTTTACATTATCAGGAAGGTCCATCTTAACGAGGGTTTGGATGTTGCTTTGTAAACGGCCTTGTTTCTCTTTGCCGTTTATAACCCACTGGTTTAAATGATCTTGTAAATTGTTAAGTAGGTTACTGACTTCTTGAGCTGGAATTGAATCATACAACAACTGACCAATTAAATTGGTATAGAGACTTTCAGCGGTTATGTTGTTGTATTGATTGTCATTAATCGCTTGTTCAATCTGTTCAAATAAGAATGGATCATTTTGATTTAACCATTCAAAGATTAAAGTGAAATGAATGGGGTTGGCATTTAGACCAAGTTGCGCAATTTTGGCTAGACTGTTTTCAGCCAGTTTCTTAGACTCTTGGCTATTACTGTTATAGCGGCCAAAAATCGACTTGTGATGTTGGGACATTAGCGTTTACTTAGGTTAGATCATTATTATTTGGGATTCATCTTAATAACAAACTTTACTTAATGCAAAGGCAATGTCCACAGAATTGTTCAATAGGTCTAGTGTTTCACTTTATTGTCATGTGACTGTCATAATTTTGTTACATCTCTTTTTTATACTTGCTGCGTTTTTAAGGTTTATAAAAAGGAAGTTACAAATGAAAAAGATTTTAGTTGCAATGTTGGCATCAGGCCTAATGGTGGGGTGTTCTGCTACTCCAGAGAAAACAGCTACTGTGGAAGTGAAAGCGGTAGAAAAGAAGGTGGAAGTTGCTGAAGTCAAGGCTTTAAATAATGAAGACTTATATGTTGTCTATCACGATGGTCGTATGAACGTTTTCTACGATGCTAAGTTGTACAAAGGTTTCATGGAAGTGGGTGAAACTGCATACCGTAAGACTTTTATCGGTTCGGGGCCTAAGGGTGAAACGGTGATGTATGGTTTGACTAAAGGTGATAAGAAGAAGTTAACAGGTATCCCGTCAATTGAGATGATGGAAGGTCGTCTGCCTGCTGCAGAAAACTTCTATGGTGAAATTCGTGATGAAGGTCGAATCAATGTATTTGATGATTGGAAGTTGTTCCAGAAGTATATGTCGAACGGTGAAGTGCCATATCGTTTAACAGATATTGGTGCGGGCCCAAAAGGTGAGACGGTTGTGTATGCTCTAACCAAAGAAACTAAAAAGAAACGTCCAGAAGCGTTAATGGCTAAGTTCAAAGCGTTTTATGCAAAATAAGCTTTAATTTAAAGTTTGTTTAGAGTTAAAAGCCGGGTTGCCCGGCTTTTTGCTTTTTAGCGTTTGATGGTTTCATGCAGCGGGCAGGTTTGCACGCCAAGCATTAAGTAAAGTGGGCACCAACGTATCAGGCCTGTTAATAGAGGAATCACACCAATATAACCCCAAACACCAATCGCGCCAGTGTATGCTAAACCGATAAAGATAAGTCCGATAATGATGCGGATAATTTGATCTAGACGACCTACGTTCATAATTCACTCCTTTGTGAATGAAATGGTTAATAATAGAATGTTTAATATTATAGCGTTTATTGATGTGTCTATAAGTAATAATGAAATAGGCATGGTTTAGTCAGTGTTCGTTTTGCGGTGGTTGTATCTACCAGCTTTAGCTAAATAGGTATT
>JAYENR010000040.1:0-3715 GCA_034722175.1 Pseudomonadota bacterium
TCTTTATAGTCCATTGTATTGAAGTAAACAAATACAATGGACTATAAAGAGTTCTTTGCTCAGTTATCGAGTCAACGTGATGTGATGATTGAAATCATTCCTGGTGTAGAGTGGTCAATGATTACTCTAATGTTGATCTTACTGTTTATCGGAGCGATGGGTAAATCAGCCCAGATGCCGTTACACGTATGGCTACCAGAATCGATGGAAGGTCCGACACCTATTTCTGCGCTTATTCACGCTGCAACCATGGTAACAGCGGGTATCTTTATGGTCGCGCGTTTATCGCCTGCGTTTGAGATGTCAGAAGCCGCATTGAGCTTTGTATTGATTATCGGTGCTTTAACCGCCTTTATGATGGGGCTACTTGGTCTAATTCAGAACGATATCAAACGTGTGGTTGCTTACTCAACATTATCACAGTTAGGTTATATGACAGCGGCAATGGGGGCTTCGGCTTACGCTGCGGGTATGTTCCATGTATTAACACATGCGTTCTTTAAGGCGTTGCTATTCTTGGCTGCGGGTTCAGTTATTATCGCCATGCACCATAAGCAAGATATCCGTGATATGGGTGGTCTTAAGAAGTACATGCCAATTACCTATATTGCGATGTTAGTTGGTTCATTAGCGTTGATTGGTTTCCCAGGTTTCTCTGGATTCTTCTCCAAAGACAGTATTTTATTAGCTTTAGGTGAGTCTGATCGCTTCGGTCATACCTTTGCTTATGTGTTATTACTAGCCGGTGTGTTTGTTACCGCATTCTACAGTTTCCGTATGTTCTTCTTAGTGTTCCATGGTGAAGAGAGTGAGTATGTGAAAACTCACGAGATGAAAGAGTCTCCATGGGTAGTAACATTACCGTTAATTCTATTAGCGATCCCTGCAGTATTAATGGGGCTGCCTATGATTGAAGGTATGTTAAACGGTAGTTACTTCGGATCAGCAATCTATGTGACGGCTGAAAACGATACGATGATGGCGGTTTATAACAACTACTATCACGGCGTACTTGACATGATTCTCCACTCATTTATTACGTTGCCTGTCTTCCTTGCGCTTTCAGGTGTGTTCTTAGCGTGGTTCATGTACCTTAAGCAGCCTGCTTTACCAGGCAAGATTGCAGCCATGTGCCCGCGTGGTAAATATATGCTTGATAACGCTTATGGGTTTGACCGTTTGAATGAAATCATCTTTGTCGATGGTACCCGTAAGTTAGGTAATTTCTTTACTAGAGTGATCGATATCAAATTGATCGACACGGGTATGGTTACCA
The DNA here is from genome assembly GCA_034722175.1 of Pseudomonadota bacterium. GTDB lineage: Bacteria > Pseudomonadota > Gammaproteobacteria > Thiomicrospirales > Thiomicrospiraceae > Thiomicrorhabdus. The sequence continues at coordinate 1,277 of JAYENR010000040.1, forward strand.
ATACCTTTATGGCGGTTGCTAATTCAGCGACAGCTTTACGTCAGGCACAGACTGGTTATATGTACCACTATGCGTTTGTGATGTTATTTGGCCTACTAGCTATGCTGGTTTGGGTTCTTTGGTAATTTAAAAGAATAATAAGAAAAAGGGACTAGACTAAATGTTATCAAGTTTACCTATATTAAGTACTCTGGTATGGCTACCGATTATCGGTGGTCTGCTTGTACTGTTTGCTGGGCGTAATAATCCTAGTGCAGCAAAGTGGTTGTCACTCGCCACTGCTTTAGCCACTTTTATTCTGTCACTACCGCTGTGGTTTGGTTTTGATACAACAACGGCGTCTATGCAGTTTGTTGAAAAGGTTGAATGGGTTTCATCCTTCAATATTTACTACCACTTAGGTGTAGATGGACTTTCAATGCCTTTGGTATTGTTAACCACCTTTACACAGGTATTAGTGATTGCTTCTGCTTGGGATGTTATTAAAGACCGTGTTGAACAGTACATGGGTGCATTCTTGATTATGGGTGGAATGATGACAGGTGTGTTTGTTGCACTGGATTCAATTTTGTTCTACGCATTTTGGGAAGCACTGCTGATTCCAATGTTTATCGTCATTGGTAAATGGGGTGGGCCACGTCGTGTTTACGCGACAATGAAGTTCTTCTTATATACCTTCTTCGGGTCGGTATTCATGTTAGTAAGTTTCCTATACCTGTATTTCCAGTTTGGAAGCTTCTCAATTCTAGATATGCATACCATGCAAATTGGAATGACCGCTCAGATATTAATCTTCTTGGCTTTCTTAATCGCATTTGCGGTCAAGATCCCAATGTTCCCAGTCCATACTTGGTTACCAGATGCGCACGTTGAAGCACCAACAGCGGGTTCTGTTGTTCTAGCAGCGATCATGCTTAAGATGGGTGGTTACGGTTTTGTTCGTTTTAGTTTGCCTATTACGCCAGATGCATCAATGGTTTTAGACTGGTTGGTGATCGGTCTATCATTAATCGCGATTGTATATATCGGTATTGTTGCACTTGTGCAGAGTGATATGAAAAAACTGGTTGCTTACTCATCTATCTCACACATGGGGTTTGTAACTCTAGGTATGTTTGTGATGTATGACATCATACAAAACACAGGTTCGATCCAAGGTGCTCAGTTGGGTATGGAAGGGGCGATGGTTCAGATGATCTCTCACGGTTTCATCTCTGGAGCAATGTTCCTAGCTATCGGTGTGTTATATGACCGAATGCATACGCGTGAAATTTCTGCATACAGTGGTGTAGTGAATAAGATGCCATGGTTCGTAATGTTCGCTGTGATATTTGCAATGGCTAACGTTGGTTTACCAGGAACTTCAGGTTTCGTTGGTGAGTTTATGGTTATCTTGAGCGCGTTCAAAGCAAACCTTTGGTACGGTACACTTGCAGCGTTGACCTTAGTAATCGGTGCGGCTTATACATTATGGATGGTCAAACGTGTATTCTTCGGCCCAGTCACGAATGAAAATGTTGAAAAACTTCAAGATCTTAATAAGCGTGAGTTCGCCATTATGGCAACTCTAGCAATTGCGATTGTTGCATTGGGTGTTTACCCAGGTCCGTTAATGGAAGTGATGCATACTTCTGTTGAAAACTTGCTTGTACAAGCAACAACAACAAAACTTTAATTGGATATAGGTGAAATAAGAGTATGAATTTTGTAATACCAGCTTTTGCACCCGCGATACCAGAAATGGTGCTATTGGCAATGGCTTCCTTTATCTTGGTTGCCGACACCTTTTGGTCTAAGCGTTATCAGTTTGCCACTTACTATGCGACTCAGATTACTCTGGTTGTAGCCGCTTATTTTATTTTGACGAGTTTTGCCACTGTCACGGTTACCACGTTTGATGGTAGCTTTATCCGTGACAGCATGGCCGATATCCTAAAGTTATTTATTCTAATTATCTCTTTGGGTATTTTCCTGTTCTCGAAAGAGTATTTGCTGCAACAGAAGTACTACAGTGGTGAATTCTTTATTCTAGGTCTGTTTGGTGTTTTAGGAATGATGGTTATGGTTTCGGCTAATAACTTCATCACCCTATACCTAGGTTTAGAGATTATGTCACTATCAATGTATGCGATGATCGCACTGCGCCGTGATTCTGGTGATGCGCTTGAATCAGGTATGAAGTACTTTGTATTGGGTGCTTTAGCAACTGGTTTATTGCTATACGGTTTCTCAATGATTTATGGTGCAACTGGTTCTATCACGTTCCCTGAAATTGCTCAGATTATTGAGTCAGGTAAAGCTGATCCAGTTGTATTGTCATTTGGTGTCGTCTTTATTGTAATTGGTCTGGCCTTTAAGTTAGGTGCGGTTCCATTTCATATGTGGGCGCCGGATGTATATCAGGGTGCACCTACAGCGGTTACTTTATATTTAGGTAAT
>JAYENR010000041.1:0-3700 GCA_034722175.1 Pseudomonadota bacterium
CCCAACCACTGGTTTAAGGTTCTTCACTGTGTACGGCCCATGGGGTCGCCCCGATATGGCGTACTTTTCTTTCACAAAAAAGATTATTAACGGTGAAATGATTGATGTATTTAACCACGGTCAAATGCAAAGGGACTTTACCTATATAGATGATATTGTTGAAGGTATTGCTAGAATTATGGATAAGATTCCTGAAATACAAGCAAGTGAGTTTTCTACGGCGGAAGCGCCTTATAAAATCTACAATATTGGTAATAATCAACCGATTACCTTAGAGCGTTTTATCAATGCTATTGAATCTGCAGTAGGTAAACAAGCAGTGCGTAATAATTTGCCGATGCAGGCAGGTGACGTGCCACGCACCTATGCCGATGTCAGTGAGTTGATGAAAGATGTCGGTTTTAAGCCCGCGACAGAGATTGAAGTTGGCATTAAAAGGTTTGTTGATTGGTATCAGGCTTATCTAGGGGAGCGCTCTTAAGTAATGTCAGGAGAATTAACCAAATTAAATACGCTGTTTAGAATCACGTTTTTCTTGATATTAACTGGGTTTTTACCTAGTTTAGTCTATGAGAATTACTTTGCCAAAGCGTATGTCTCATTCGTAATTCTGTTTGGTTTTTTGTTCGTTTTGTACTTTAACTACAAAAAGATAATTTTCTCTAAGGATGAAGAGACCTTTATTGGTTTTGGGGTATTAATTTATCTGGTAGCTTTAAGTGGATTTTTTCAACAAACACCAGAACTGACCCGTTTTGGACCGGCCATGGAGGGGTATTTGAAAGCTCTTGTTCCTTTGGGTTTGATTCCCATTCTGCACTTCCTTAAAGTACGAAACCTGAATTTTTACTTCGTAACGCTTGCTCTAGCTTGCTTGACCGCTTTTGGCTCCAGTTTTCTGGGGGTTGCCGAAGGTTTTAGAAGAGGTGGCGGAGATGTGCATGGCAGTGCGATTATTTTTGGTGACTTAGCCATGTTGTTTGGTTTGCTTTCTTGTGTCATAGCCTTGTATTTTTTCAAGTTAAGAAAGCACCTGTTATTGTATGTTTTTTTATTTATAGGTGCTTTGGGAATTATTTCAAGCCTGTTATCGGGTTCGAGAGGTGGGTGGTTAGCCATATTTACAGTGCCTTTTCTATTTTTGCTTTTTTTGGAAGAAAAGCGTCATCGACATTTATTTTTAGGTCTGTTCCTGGTAGTGATTATCGTGTTGGTCTCTATTGGCATGAGTGTCGATAATATATCTAGTAGGGTGCATGCTTTTTGGAGAGAGTTAGAGCAATTACTGTTTTTATTTAAACTTTCAGGCGGTTCATTAGGCGCTCGCATCCAAATGTGGGAGGTTGCTTTACAAGCCTTTTTATCGAGTCCTGTTTTTGGGATTGGTGTTGGAGAGTTTTTTGCCTATAAGGCTAATTTGATATTAAATGGCGAGGCAAGTGTGAAGATAGAGCGTTTTAAACATGCCCATAATGAATACTTAACGATTTTATCGAGTATGGGGTTAGTTGGCATAGCGGCGTTTTTCTTTATGTTTCGGTGGTTATGGCGCTATTTCTCCAAGGCGATAAAGTCTTCGGTTCTTGAAAAGAAAATACTGGGGTTATCCGGTTTGGTGGTGATTGTGTGTATGATTGATTTCTCTCTATCTGAATCATTCCTGTCCTCTCATTTGGGAGGCGCGGCTTTCTATTTTTTAATTGCTCTGTTTATCTATTTAATCTCCCAGCAGCATGAAACAGCCTAAGCAGCTATTTACCGATGCATCGGTCTTTGAAATTTTTCCGCATGAGTTTAACACGCCCGTTAGCCAGCAGCAGCTAGTGGAACAGGTGCGTCAAAGTTTGTTGGTGCATAAACCGGTTACAATGCGCGCCGGCGGAACTTCGCTGGGAGGGCAGGCGATTGGCTCGGGTGCGGTCATTGATATTTCTAAATACCTTAATAATGTTATTGAGTACCGTCCTAAAGAGAAGGAGGTGGTGGTTGAGCCGGGAGTGATTCAAGATGATCTTAACGATTTTGTAAAAGCTGACGGTTTACGGTTTGCACCCGATACTTCGACTTCGAACCGTGCCATGATTGGCGGCATGATTGGTAATAACTCCTGCGGTGCTTACTCTGTTTATTACGGCACGACACGTGAGCACGTTAAGTCAGTTGATGTTATCTTGGCAGATGGCACAGAAACCACCTTTGAGCCTTTGTCAGCAGGCCTGCTTAAATCAAGACTTGAGCAACAAGACTTTGAAGGCAATATTTACCGTACTGTCTATCATTTGCTTGAACGCCACGGAAAGTTCATTTTAGAACACTATCCACATCTCTCGATTAAACGCCGCAATACCGGTTATGCCCTAGACGAACTCTATCGCCATCATCAACCTTTTAACCCAAAAGGTAAACCCTTTAATTTAGCACCGCTGATTTGCGGTAGCGAAGGCACGCTAGCCGTAATTAAGCAGGCCTGTTTAAAATTGGTGGAATTGCCTAAAAATAGACAGTTAATTTGTGCGCATTTCGATTCAATAGAAAGTGCCATGAAAATCGTGTCGCGATTATTGGAGTTTGAACCCGCAGCGATCGAATTGATTGATAAAGCGACCCTGGATGGAACTAAAACCAATCGCCAACAACAGGCAAATCGTTTTTGGATAGAGGGAGATCCTCAAGCCGTTTTGGTGATTGAACTATTTGATGACTCTTTAGAAGGCTTAAAAACTCGATTACAAACTCAACAGGCCTGGTTATTAAATCATGGCGCTTATGCTGCACCTTTGATTGACTCGAATGACTCTTCCAGGGTTTGGGCTGTTCGAAAAGCCGGCCTAGGCATGTTGATGGGGAAAGTCACGCGAAAGAAAGCGGTGGCTGTGATTGAAGATGCTGCTGTTCCAGTTCGAAGCCTTTTTGATTATTTTCAAGATGTTCAAGCTTTGATGGCTGAATTAAATGTGAACTGTGTCTATTACGGACATGCCTCGGTTGGTTTGATTCATATAAGGCCTGAGCTGGATTTGGCGACCTCTAAAGATAAAACCCTATTACAGTCCATTGCTGAGCGCAATTCGAAACTGGTTAAGAAATACCGTGGCGCTCTATCTGGTGAACATGGCGATGGTCGAATTCGTGCCCTATTTTTAAAAGAGCAGGTAGGTGAGCAGGTTTATGCTTATTTACTCGAATTGAAGCGGGCTTTTGATCCTCATAACTTATTAAATCCAGGTGTCATTATTGGTGATACTTTAATTACTGAAAATTTACGCGCTGACCGTCAGCCTCAGAAAGTCTTTGAGACTGGCTTTGATTGGCGAAAAGATCTGTCGTTAATGGATGCGGTTGAGAAGTGTAACGGAGCGGCGGTTTGTCGCCAGTCGGTTGGTCGGGGTGTGATGTGTCCATCTTATCAAGCTACGCGTGACGAACAATACTCTACCCGTGGGCGCAGTAATTTATTGCGTTATGCCTTAACAGAAGCTAACCCCATTAACGCTTTAACAGATTCGGAACTGCAAGATGCTTTAGACATGTGTTTAGGATGTAAAGCGTGCAAAACAGAGTGCCCAGCCAGTGTCGATATGGCGCGTTTAAAATCAGAGGTGCTGTATCAAATCCAAGGAAAAGGGTTTTGTGGTATTTTAAAACCGACTCACAGGGTGTTGAAAAACTATCAAACGATTTTAAGAAATGCTCAAAAATG
>JAYENR010000042.1:0-3692 GCA_034722175.1 Pseudomonadota bacterium
TTTTATGAAAAAGAAGCAACCTTACAAATGTCTCGTGAGCTTAAGCGTTTGATTGATCAGCAACCGGGCATGAAAGCGGTGCTAACGCGTGATAAAGATGTTTTTATCCCGTTGCATAAACGGGTTTCAATTGCGAAAAAACATCATGCCGATATCTTTATTTCTGTGCACGCGGATGCTTTCCATGATCGCAGTGTACGAGGTGGTTCGGTTTATGTGTTATCGAACGGGGGCGCGAGCAGTGTGATGGCTCGTCTGTTAGCGAAAAGTGAAAATGCCTCTCTACAAGACATTAAATTAAAAAATCACGATAATGATGTGGCGTTTGCATTAAGTGATATGAGCCGCGATGCGAATATTCGCGCCAGTAAAAAATTGGCAAAAGATGTGTTAAAAGAGATGCAAAAAACCGTTAAAATGCATAAGCATAGAGTGCAGTCTGCTAATTTTGCGGTATTGAAATCGATTGATATGCCTTCTATGTTGGTCGAAACGGCGTTTATTTCCAACCCTAAAGAAGCTAAAAAACTCATTAATAAACGCTTTCAGACCAAAATGGCCTCTTCCATCGTAAGAGGGTTGCAACGATTTGTTGATCGTAATGGCCAAAAGCCACGTTGGGGAGAAACCTTGTATGTGCAATACAAAGTTCAGTCAGGTGATACCTTGTCACAAATTGCAAAAAACTATCGAGTCTCTACCCAAGTGTTGAAAAAACTTAATGGTATTAAAAATGCCAATCAACTTTATGTTGGTAAAAAAATTCGTATTCCTCTCACTGAACAGGTCGTAGCAGGCCTGTAAGCATTTCTTCCATAGGGTTAATTACTTAAATGTAGGTAATATTCTATTAATATATTTTCTGTTGTTACGTTTTTATGAATATAATCTAATAATTAAGATTTATTAAGATTTCACTTCTGATATGTGGTGAGCTACCTTTGTTAAAAATTGATAATAGGAATATTAATGTCATTACGCTCTGGAACCGGTGCTTTTCAGAAAGTTCAGTCTAAGTCGTTATGGATAATGTTTTTTTTAAGCATTACATACGTATCGGTCTTTTTTGCATTTGAATACTTTAATAGCAAGAGTGCGATTGAACTTGAAAAACAAACGGTAAGAGAGCAAGTTATTCAGGTATTTGAATCTGAAACTAAAAAGTTAGTCTCTTTTTATAGTACTCGTGTCCAATGCCATCTTGCCGCTCCTCATGCGGTACAAGCGATGGAAGATAGGGATCATGAAGCGATCTATCAATCTGCAAAACCTAAATTTGACATTCTAAATAAGAAGAACCCTTACGTCACTCATATGCATTTCTATGCACCTGATGGAACAAGCTTAATGCGTGTTCATAATAAGAAAGTTTATGGTGATAATATCGCTGAAAAACGCCCGATGGTTGCTTATGCTATTAAAAATCAGGTGGCGGTATCGGGTTTTGAAGAAGGTTATTATGGATTGGTTTTTCGTGTGTTGGAACCTGCTTTTAATGATCAAGGTGAGTATATCGGTAGTTTAGAATTTGGATTTCAACCACAGTATTTTGAAAAAATTATTAAAGATCTGTTTCCTGATTTGAAAGTGGTGCTGACAGTGCCAAAAAGCACCTTAAAGATTTATCAGGATTCAGGTCAGTTTGAGTCTTTTAATAACTCTTATCTGATTGGTGGAGATATTGAAGTTATAAAGCCATTTCTGAAAAACACTTCTGCAGGTCTGTCTAATGACACGGTTACGGTTACGGTTACTGTTCAAGATCGTCCTTACCTATTGATGAATGACATCTCATTAAAAGATTTTGAGGGACATCCTTTTATACAGATGGTCTTGCTTAAGGATATCAAGCCATTACATGATGAGTTTTATTCCGCGATTAAGCAAAGTGCTTTTATGGGAGTGTTATTGCTATTAGTTATGTGGCTAGCTACCCGTTATGTTTTGAATTACTTTTCCGAAAATGCTTCACGTCTACATAATGAGTTAGAAGAGTCGCATGCAAAAATGGAGGCTGTTTTTAATACCTCCAGTGAGGGGCTTGCGTTGATTGATTATCAAGGCGGGTTTGTTGAAGTGAATCCTGCTTTTTGCCGTTTAATGGAGTTTAATCATTCACAGTTAAAAGATCTCTCTTTACAGAAAATGGTAGATTCTCAAGATAAAGCAGAAGTGGAGAATCTGGTCAAAGCTGTGCAATCAGGTAAGCAGGTTGACAGGCTTGAGCAATTGTATCGAACCCAGGCAGGTAATAAGATTTTACTTGAAGTATCTATGGCGGTTCTTCAAGGGGAGGATCATATTCTGATCACCTGCCGAGATATAACTCAAATTCGTAAACAGCAACAAGAAATTAAGAGTTACGTTAAGGTCTTGGATGAGCATATTGTCACCTCTAAGACCGATGCTAAAGGCAATATTACCTATACAAGTAAGGCCTTTAGCGATATTTCAGGCTTCGGTAAAGGTGAGTTAATTGGTAAAAAGCACTCTATTGTAAGGCACCCAGATATGCCTTCTGAAGTTTATGAGGTTATGTGGAAAACCATTACGACAGGGAACGTTTGGACTGGAGAAATTAAGAATCTTCGAAAAGATGGTAGTTCTTATTGGGTGGACGCTACCATTAGCCCTGATTTTGATGAGCGTGGACGTATAGTGGGTTATACCGCCATTCGCCATGATATTACGGATAAAAAACGCGTTGAAGAACTTTCGATTACGGATGAATTAACAGGGCTTTTTAATCGTCGTTATTATAATGAAGTCTTTGATCAGGTCTTTAACCAACGTCAAAGAGATCGGTTACCGTTTTTGTTTGTAATGATTGATGTCGATCACTTTAAACGCTACAACGATACATACGGTCATCATGCTGGTGATTTGGTGTTACAGAGTGTATCTAAGGCACTAAAAGGCGCTTTCCAGCGAAATGGAGATTACTTGTTCCGTTTAGGTGGTGAAGAGTTTGGGGCAATTTTACATGTTGATTCTGAATCTGATGTTAATGGGTTACTTAATCGTATTCATAAACAAATAGCTAAGTTGGATATTATTCACGAAGATAATTTACCTTCTAAGCTGCTTACGATTTCTGTTGGTGCCTTTTTGGTTAAAGACTTTAGCAAGAAACTGGATGAAACTAAAATTTATAAACGGGCAGATGAAGCTCTATATCAAGCTAAAAATGCTGGACGTAATCAATCAATATTAGTAACCGTTTAATCTGAGGGTAATGATTATTGATTAGGTACGGTTACTCTAGGTGTACTTTATTCTGAAATGTTTGGAAGGTCAGTTTGAAAGCCAACAGGCCTGGTAGGAGTATAAAAAAATTAGCTCCAGGTGATTAATCCATTTTCCGTGACAACTCCATCTAAAGGCACATCCCAAGCTTCTGCTGGAAGTTTTTCTACTTGTTGGCAGCTGTGTGCCCAGCCAATCAATAAAGGCTTTTTAACAGGCCTATTGAGTTTAAATTCAAATGTTCGGTCGTAATAGCCACCTCCCATACCCATGCGATTGCCTTGTTGGTCAAAACCAACTAACGGCATAATGACTAGATCCAAATCTTGCCCAGTAATATGTTCGGACAACTCGACATCGGGTTCTAATATTTTGAACTGATTACTGACCATTTTACTGTCGGGTGTGTAAAGGGAAAAACCCATGTGCCAGTCAGGTAAAGTTTC
>JAYENR010000043.1:0-3647 GCA_034722175.1 Pseudomonadota bacterium
CCTTTGCGAACATGATTGACCTGATTATTCATTAATACAGGTTCGCTGTTTATCGAACGCATCACGCCTAATCCTAAATACCCCCTGTGTTAAGGGGCTACCAAGTCGAAGCCAGGCCGATTTGTAAAACAGCCAATCATCAACTGCAAACCAATCGGTATTTACATCAACTCCAGCTTGTAATGTAGGCTGGTTTGGCAATTCAAACAAAGCATCGTCAACAGCATCGTTTCCAATCAATTTATGCAGTTCATTCTGGATTGAATTTCCCGGGCTGTCTGGCCCTAACCAACCAAAACTTAATTCCAAACTAACATCCTGTCCTTTTCGACTATAAAAACGACGTAAATCGATGTGTGTCCAAGCTTCATTTAGCATAGGAATCACGCGATCATTTTCGTCTAGTCGTCCTAACGTAAAAGCTTCAACCGACAACTCAACTTGGTCACTATTCAACGTCAGATCTAAAGGTAAGAGCCAAGAGTCAAAGGGGGATAGAAGCGTATTATTAACGTCAATCTCATCCTCCGTAAACTTAAATTTAAACCCACCAGTGTATTCACGATCGGTGCCATAAATAAAATCATTATCGATATGCAAGGTAAAACTCGGAGCCGCATTGAGCAAAGGTGAAAACAAAAATAGAGATAGAATAATCAACCCTTGAGGGTAGTTTATATTTGTCTTCATGGCAGTCTAACTGTACCTAACTGCTGTCTAGTAAGGTTATTCATGGCGTAAAGCAACAATCGGATCTAAACGTGCGGCTTTGCGAGCTGGGAAATAGCCAAAAATCATACCAATCACCGCTGAGAATGCAAAAGAGAAAACAATAACCCAACCGTCAATGACCAATGGTATAGACATCAATTGAGCAATTCCGTAAGAAGCAAACAAAGCTAAAATAATTCCTAGCAGGCCTCCAATTGTGGAAAGCACAACCGCCTCGACTAAAAATTGTAATAACACCTCTTTCTCCAGTGCACCAATGGCTAAGCGAATCCCTATTTCACGGGTTCTTTCAGTGACCGAAACCAACATAATATTCATAATACCAATCCCGCCAACTAACAGGCTGACTGCGGCTACCGCACCCAGTAACATGGTTAACACTTTGGTGATATTACTCAAGGTATTCGCGACTTCTTTCATATCCATAACCGAAAAGTCGTTATCTTCATTTTCGGCCAGATGGCGTCGATCACGCATAAAACTGGCCACCTCATTCTGAAATTCACTCGTGTCATAACCGTCATCTACGGCAACTTGCAGTAAATTAACGTCTTTATTACCACTAATACGTCGCTGAAATGTTTTAAGCGGTGTTAACACTAAGTCATCCTGATCTGTACCAAAGGTGCTTTGACCCTTGGGTATTAAGGTCCCGATGACTTGGCAGGAGATATTTTTAAAACGAATTTTTGAACCAATCGGGTCGCTGTCACCAAAAAGTTGCTCCTTAATGGTTTCCCCAATAATACAAACTGCTTTTCCGGATCGTAGCTCAGCCGAATTAAAGATACGGCCAGTTTCCGTCCACCACTCTCTAACTGAAAAATACTCATTACCGACACCGGTAATGCTGCTTGACCAATGTTCATTACCAAACGTTATCGTGACTGGAGCGGTAGATGAGGCAGAAACATCTTTAACACCGATTAAATCTCGCTTTAAGGCTTTTGCATCCTCTAACTTAAATGCTGAAGCGTTAGAACGTGTCCCCATTCCCATGCGTTGACCCGGCGTAATATTGATTAGGTTTGATCCCAAACTCGAAACATCCTGCGTCACCTGAGCAGTCGCACCATTACCCAAAGTTACCATTGTAATGACCGAAGCGACGCCGATCACAATCCCGAGCACCGTCAAAAACGAACGCATTAGGTTACGCAGGATTTCCCGTATCGCTAAAACAAAAGCGTTTAGTAGCATGATTTAACTCTCTTCGACGGCTTCAACTTCGCCATCCTTAAAATAAATTCTACGATCTGCATATTCAGCCATATCATTTTCATGAGTGACCATGACGACTGTAATACCTTGCTCTTTATTTAACTTGGTTAACAGATGCATAATTTCATGCGAACGTGCACTATCAAGGTTTCCAGTTGGCTCATCCGCCATTAAAACCTTAGGACTGGTTACAATTGCCCGGGCAATGGCCACTCTCTGTTGCTGACCACCTGATAGCTCTCCGGGAGTGTGATGAATATAATCCTCCAAGCCTACCGTGGTTAATGCTTGTAAGCTTCGTTGATGACGCTGTTTTTTAGACAGGCCTCGATACACTAAAGGCAGTTCAACATTTTCAATGGCGGTAGTCCGGTTAAGTAAATTAAATCCCTGAAAGACAAAACCAATATAATAACGACGCAAAAGCGCGCGTTGGCGTCGATTCATCTGTTCTACATGGGCAGATTCAAACTGGTATTCACCACTGGTTGGTAAATCCAAACAGCCCAAAATATTTAACACCGTTGACTTACCAGAACCAGAGTGTCCCATAATGGCAACAAACTCCCCCTGCTTAATGGTTAAATTAATCCCCTTCAACACTTGTGCTTGGGCATCCCCTTCGCCATAAGTCTTAGTGATACCATTTAACATGAGTAAGTTTTGCCCCATGATTAATTACCTTGTGTTTTTATACGGCCAATAATAACTTGATCACTTTTAAGCAGGTCACCACCTTTAATCTCAGTATGAATGCCATCCGTCATGCCTACCTCAACAGCAACTTGCACTTCTTTCCCCCCTCTTAAAACCCAAACAGTGTTACTTTCATCCTTTTGAAGCTCTTTACTACTTTCAGAGGACTTAGGGCGAGGGAACAGTTGACTCATGACACTTTTAACCTCCTCTTCTTGGATCACCGCGGGTCTATAACGTAGTGCGGAATTAGGTAGCAAAAGTGCATCTGAAACTTCTGTCACAATAATATCAGCCGTAGCCGTCATGCCAGGTCTTAAAATATTGTGCGGATTATCAACACATAGGTGCGTTTCATAAGTCACAACACCGTCTACCGTTTGTGGAGACAAATGGACTTTACTAATTTTGGCGGTAAACAATTGATCTGGATAAGCGTCTACCGTAAATTCAGCCATCATATTCTGACTTATCTTTCCAATATCCGCTTCATCCACATTCAAATACAGCTCCATATGCGTCAAATCTTTTGCTAATACAAATAAAGTTGGTGCCTGTAAAGAAGCGACCACTGTCTGTCCAGGGTCTATTTCGCGCTGTAAAACCACGCCATCTAATGGCGCAATAACCGTTGCCTTTCTTAAGCTATCTTGCTGCAAACGCAAACCAGCTCTTACTTGATCAAGCTGCGCTAGACTGGATACTAAATTGGATTGAGCTCGTAAATACGTACTCTCCAAGGTGTCTAAAGAATCTTGAGAAACCGTACCTGAAACGTACAGCTCTTTTGTTCTTAAGTACTTGTTTTTAGCTTCACTCAATGACACTTCAGATTGTTTAACCGCCGCCTGTGCGGCAACTTCATTGGCTTGCGCTTGAGCAACCTGAGCTTCCAAAGTCGTCGTATCTAATACCAGCAAAGTTTCACCCTGCTTGATTAAATCATTCTCACTCACCAAAACACTTTTAACCGTACCAGAAACTTCAGAACTTAATTC
>JAYENR010000044.1:0-3618 GCA_034722175.1 Pseudomonadota bacterium
CACTTTAACTTTGCTACTTCACCAGGTCTAGTGAAAATTAATAGAGCCAGATTAATACACTGCTTTACTTCATAGGTGGCTCTATTAATTTTCACTAGACCTGGTGAAGTAGCAAAGTTAAAGTGGTCTGAGGTTGATCTTGAAAATAGGCAGATTGTTAAAGAAGCCAGTGCGATGAAAATGAAGAGAGTATTTGTTATCCCTCTCAGTAATCAAGCGGTTTCTATTTTAGAGAGCCTAATGCCTTATACCGGCCATACAGACTATGTCTTTTATTCTTCTTATAGAACCGGTAGACCAATTAGCACCGAATCACTAGGTAATGCCTTAAGACGTAATGGGATCGATGAGATTAATCCGCATGGTTTCCGCCATACAGCCAGTACGGCCTTAAATGAAATGGGTTTTGATGCAGATGAAATTGAATTACAGTTGAGTCACGTTGTTAAAGGTACACGCGGAGTTTATAACAAAGCAGAAAAAATACCTCAACGGATGAAACTCATGCAAGCTTGGGCGAATCATTTAGATGAACTTAAAGCTAAAGGTACGACTTAGTTGGTATGGTTATGTAGAATAAACCACCAAACTGAGCATTAGATTTATTTTTGCAACAAATGGCTTTTAAAGCCTATTTTAGATTTTACTAATTATCATATTGTGAGGATGTGCTTTGAGTAGTCCTAGAGAAGTTTTTATTATTGCGGGGCCTAATGGTTCTGGTAAGACTACCTTTGCCGTTAATCTTATCGATAATGGTTGGATAGAGCATTTTGTAAATGCGGATGAAATTGCAAAAGAGTACAAAAATCTAGGTGAACAATCTGCGGATATTAAAGCTTCAAGAGAGTTTTTAAAAACCATAGACGCGTTAGAAAAAGGGAATGAATCATTTGCCTTTGAAACAACTTTATCGGGGAAGTCTTATTTAAAAAGAATTAAACGGCTTCAGCAGAATGGTTGGATTGTCTCTTTGTTTTATTTGGTCTTACCCTCGGCTGAGGTTTCAGTTGGAAGGGTTGCTGAGCGTGTAGCGCACGGTGGGCACGATATCCCACCGGAAGATATATACCGAAGGTTCCCAAAAAGCTTGAATCGTTTTTATAATGACTTTTTACCTCTTGTAGATTATGCTGAATGCATATTGAACGAGAAAGAACCATTAAGTATTTTTAAAAGCTTTAAAGGTCGTATCTTTGAAAAAGATGAAGTATTGTTTTCCCAGTTTTTAGAGTTGGAGGGTTTATGCAAGCAGAATTAGAATATCGTCCAAAATTTAGCGGGCTACAGAATATGCAGCAAGCTGTGGATCGTGAAGTTCGCCGTAAAAAGGCGATGGGTCAATATATTGTTGTGGCTGAAAATGGCCAAGTAAAAAAGATTAGTTTTTCAATTGTAAAAAATAAGAATCTTTAAATACCTTTTTAATATTCAAAGCCTTCTAGTATCAGAAGGTTTGAAAGTTCACGTCTTGGTCGTTTAGGCCGAATCCAATAAAATTATTTTAAGCACTCCAGCTTTGACTCAATACCTCAGCCTGTCTTAAACAGAGCTCTATGGCTTCATCGGCTTTATCGGGTGGGTATTTCCACTTTCTTAACGCGCGTCTTACTAGGTTACGCAGTTTGGCTCTTACGCTGTCTCTTACCTGCCAATCAACTGTGGTGCTTTTGCGTAAGTGTTCGGTGATGTATTTGGCCAAATCTCGTAAGTTGTTATCACCTAATTCACGCACCGCCGATTCGTTTTGAATCAGGGCACGGTAAAAAGCGATTTCATCATGGTTTAATCCGAGTTTCTCTGCTTGTTCTAAGTCGAGTTCCATCTCTTTCGCTAGGGCGATCAGTTCTTCAATAACTTGGGCGGTTTCAATTGCACGGTTATGGTACTTACGTAAGGTTTCCATAATACGATCTGAGTATTTCTTTTCAGAAACGATATCGGTTTTCATGCGGGCTTTGATTTCATCACGTAGCAGTTTTTCTAGTAGTTCCATTGCCAAGTTTTTCTGGGGTAGGTGTCTCACATCTTCCAAAAACTCATCTGATAATAATCCAATATTGGGTTTATCCAGGCCTGCTAAATCAAATACGTCTGCCACACCATCGGCCACAATGGCATTGTCGATAATCTGCTTAAGGGCAGAATTCTTGTCTTCGTCAGACACTTTTTTATCGACTGCGGTAAATTTGGTAATGGCTGCTTTAACCGCTGACAGAAAGGCAATCTCTTTTTTAATCGGTTCTGCTTCATCCATGGTGCCGCATAATGTAAAGGCTTTACTAATGGCCGCCATTACATCTAAGTAGCGTTTTTTACCATCCTCTAATCCTAGAATATGGTTCATAGCACCCGGTAATAAATTCAGTGCTTTGGTTTCATATTCACTGTAATCAAAGCCATGAAACAGGCCGTGCACAATGTCCATTTTCTCTAACAAAATGGCAAGCGCTTCAGCGGTGTTTAGTGTGGGTGTGCCTTTCCCTTTAGAGTCGGTATAGGTCTTTAATGCGTGTTTTAGTTCGTTAGCAATGCCAATGTAATCCACCACCAAACCACCAGGTTTGTCTTTAAACACACGGTTAACACGGGCAATGGCCTGCATTAAGTTATGGCCTTTCATCGGTTTGTCGATATACATGGTGTGGCAATTGGGTGCATCAAAACCGGTTAGCCACATATCTCGAACAATCACCAATTGCAGTGGATCGTTTAGGTCTTTAAAACGTTTCTCAAACAGCTTTTTTATCTCTTTGTTATAAATGTGCGGTTGCAGCTTTGATTTATCCGAAGCCGAACCGGTCATGACAATTTTAATGGCACCTTTAGTTGGGTCGGTATCGTGCCACTCGGGTTTAATCGCCACAATCGCATCATACATATCCACACAAATCTCACGACTCATGCTCACTATTAACCCTTTACCAGGCATAGTCTCAATGCGGTTTTCAAAGTGGTGCACTAGATCTTTAGCCACTTGTTCTACACGAGGCTCGCTGCCTACCAGTTTTTCTAAGGCCGCCCATTTTGATTTGGTTTTTTCACGAGTCGGGATGTCCTCTTCATCTTCCATCACCTCTTCAACTTCGTCATTTAAAGTTTCAATGTCCGCCTCGTTAATATCCAATTTGGCTAAGCGAGATTCATAGTAAATGGGAACGGTCGCACCATCGTCCACCGCATCCTGAATGTCATAAATAGAGACATAACCCCCAAATACCGCACGCGTATCTTTATCATCGGCAGAGATTGGCGTACCAGTAAAACCAATAAAAGAGGCTTGGGGCAGGGCGTCGCGTAGATGTTTGGAGTAGCCAAAGGTGTATTGCCCCGTTTTGGTATTGAGTTTGGCTTTATCGCCATACTGACTGCGGTGTGCCTCATCACTAATCACGACTATATTGTGTCGTTGGCTCAAAATAAGGTGGTGGGATTCCTCTGCAAGTAACGCAAATTTTTGGATGGTGGTAAAAATAATGCCCCCCGATTGACGGGATGCCAAAATATCACGTAACTCATCACGATCACCCGCTTGAACAGGTGTTTGCTTTAAAGTTTCACAAGCCATTTTAAAGGTATTAAATAACTGGCCATCTAAATCATTTCGGTCGGTGACCA
>JAYENR010000045.1:0-3608 GCA_034722175.1 Pseudomonadota bacterium
TAGTCAAATGCCTTAGCTAAAACAAAATCACGACCCAATACTTTCAACAACTTGTCATTAGGAACCGTAATCAGAGAATCAACATGTTGTGACAGAGCTTCAATACCCGCTTCTGCAACTTTATTACGACGCTCAAAACCGAAAGGCTGGCTAACCACACCTACGGTTAAAATACCCATTTCACGTGCTGCTTGTGCAACCACGGGTGCTGAACCTGTTCCTGTTCCACCGCCCATACCGGCAGTGATAAATACCATATTGGCATCTTTCAGTTGTTCTTTTACTTGGTCAATGTCTTCCTTAGCCGCTTGTGCACCACGTTCAGGATCTGCACCTGCACCTAATCCACCTGCTCCAAGTTGAATACAGGTTTCAACTTGAGAATTTGCTAATGCTTGAGCATCCGTGTTTGCACACATAAACTCAACACCCTCAACATTTGAGCGCAACATATAGTCTACGGCATTACCACCACCGCCACCTAGTCCAACAACCTTAATAACTGGCTGGCCAGGTACCCGCATTGGTGTAGTTTCTTTTCCAACAAATTTCATGACGACGATTCCCCTTAATCAACATGATTAACTTTTGTTCTCAATACACCGTAATCCATTAGGCATAAAGACAACATTGACTCAAAAAATACGTTTTTCAACGCCCTAAATTCGTTCCGCTATGCGCAAAACCGCACTTCTAGAACGTCCATTCACACGACACTCTTCATCGCTTGGAAAGATTGGTTTACCCATTTTTTTCAAAACAGGCTCAATCACTTCCAGCTGTATCGGTGAATCTGGAAACAAGTCCTTAATAGTGGACTGATCCCGAATAAACTGCTTAACAATTCGATCTTCCAGTGAGTGGAAACTAATGACCGACAATCGTCCGCCTGGAGCCAGTATCTCTACCGCCGCTTCCAAGACGTTCTTTAACACATCCAACTCACGATTTACCGCAATACGAATTGCCTGAAAAGTGCGTGTCGCAGGATGTTTATTCTTTTCTGTTTTCGGCGAGACTCTTTTTACCAGCTCTGCCAAATCTAAAGTGGTGTGAAGCTCATCGCGATCAGAGGCTTCTTTTATTTCTCGGGCAAGGCGGCCAGAAAAACGCTCTTCTCCGTAATTCTGTAAAACCAACTTTAAGGTTTTTTCATCTACCTTTTTAAGCCACTCTTTTGCACTCAGACCTTCTTCAGGGTTCATACGCATATCCAGTGGGCCTTCGCGCATAAAACTAAAACCACGTTCAGCTTCATCTAACTGAGGGGAAGAGACCCCTAAATCTAATAAGAATCCATCAACCTTGCCGACCATATCTCGATCTTTACAAAATTGAACCACTTGCTCAAAAGAGCCATATTGAATTTCAAAACGTGGATCTTGAATTGTTTCGTTAGCATATTCAATGGCTTGCGGATCTTGATCGATCGCTAATAAATGACCATCTTGTCCTAAACGTTCTAATAGAGCACGGCTATGACCACCTCTGCCAAATGTGCCATCAATATAGTAACCATCTTCTTTGATGTTTAAGCCATCAAGCGATTCATTTAACATCACTGAAAAGTGCACTTTCTGACTGTCTTCTACTGAAGGATTGGTGCTTTCTTGTGACATTACAGACTTAGACTCGCTAGTGATTCTGATACTTCGCCATTTAAAACGGTATCTAACATCTCTGGTCGGCTCGCATCCCATGCTTGTTGCGACCAAAGTTCAAATTTATTTCCCTGCCCTAATAAAACGGCAGGTTTTTCCAGCTGAGCGTGCTCTCGAAGTTGGCTTGGTAACAACACACGCCCTTGTGCATCCATCTCCATTTCACTGGCTTGACCAATTAATAAACGCTGATACATACGCGCCTGTGGATCAATATTGGGTAATGACATCAACTTACGCTCAATCACTTCCCATTCATCAAGGGTATAAATCAGTAAGCAAGGGCTGTGTAGATCAATGGTGGCAACAAGTTGGTTGTCGCTGGCTTCCGAGATAGCATCACGATATCGCTTCGGGACCGCCATGCGACCCTTAGCATCGATATTGATTGAATTGATACCTCGGAAGAACAACATATTAAAAAACCACTTTCCACCACCTTTCACCACTTAACGCCACTATATGGGCATCCCACTCCACTGTCAACCCCTACAAAAAGCATTTTCCATTACAAGACAACAACTTACGAGCCATATCAAAACCTAAAAAACACACATAAGAAGACGCTAATAAAATAGTTAATTCAAATAGTTAGTAACCAAACAGAAAGTCCTCTATCAAGAATGGCACTCAAGGCGATGCTTTGGATAAGAAATACTACTAAGGAACTACAGCAGCCTAACTACCACTATATGTAGTTAATAAATAAAGAAAAAACACAATATAAAGAGCATAGAAAGATTAGGGATAATGTTTTTAGAGAGAAGGGGAGTTTTTTCCCTAAAAAATAAAAAATAAATCGAAGTGGATTCTAAAAACACATTCATTAACAGGTGTTAAATAAAATTAAACAGAAATGGAGCATGTCTAAACGCTGGATAAAATTGATACATATACTTTGAAAAGTAAAGAGAAGCAAAATACTGTTAGATCAGCAATTAAAAAGAATCCGTTTGAGAACGAATTTCAGAAAGAAAAAAGCAAAAGAGGGTCTATAAGCCGGGTTCTGTACTCTTGCGAGTGACAATCATTCATCTGGACTAAACATCACTGCTAGCCTCAAGCAACCTACCCGGAAACTCCTGCGAGCAGCAGGTTGTCACTGGCGAACCAATCACGTTGTTTCCCTATTTGGTCTTGCACCGAATGGGGTTTTCACTGCCACTTCTGTTACCAGAAAGCGCGGTGCGCTCTTACCGCACCATTTCAACCTTACCTGTATTCCGAAGAACCATCGGCGGTGTATTTTCTGCTGCACTGTCCATCGGCTTTCACCGCCCAGCCGTTAGCTGGCATCCCGCTCTATGGTGCCCGGACTTTCCTCCAGAGTGTAAACACTCCCGCGATTGTCCGACCTTCTTTTGCGTGGCGTACATTACCCGAAACCACCGATAATGTCCATTTAATTAAAGATTTAAAACCCGTGGTCGATAACTTAATTGTTAAGATTAATGTATTGAATTTAGAACGAGAACAGTATGGAAATTTCAGCCAATGCCGCGGTTTCAGCCGCCGTAATGCAAAAACAGCTTAATACCGAAGAACAAGTTCAGGTTTCGATGCTGAAAAAAGCCATCGACACTCAGGCTGAAGGGGCACTCGCTTTAATTGCCGATCTACCCATGCCTGTACCACCGCAACCTGTTGGCAATTTGGGTCACAATATTGATGTTAAAGCGTAAGTTTGAGCAAACAGGCTTTTTAAAAACTAACCAGGCCTGGTCAGTATCAACTTCAGTCAAATAAAACCTTAAACTCACCCACCCTATTTCAACTGATTAATCTCTCTATTCAGCTGCTTTGCCACTTGATTACGGTATAGATAAGGCACTCGTTGATTCATCATCAATGCAAACGGCAACCAATGTTCTTGCTGTTGAATATAGCCCGCCAACGTACTCACCCCAATTAATGAACCCGACTTTGCAAAAACCCGATCTTCCACCT
>JAYENR010000046.1:0-3559 GCA_034722175.1 Pseudomonadota bacterium
ACTGATGAGGTGATTGCTGATATCACCTCATCAGTGGTTGTGTTGAAAGAATGGTAACCGACTCTCTGTACATTATAGCCAGCGTCTTCTAGTCTTGATGATAGTTTCCACATGGCAATATTGCTACGAGCAAGACCATGAATGACAACGACGGTCTCTTTATTAGAGCTATTGGACTTTGACTCAGTGGATTCATTGGCGGCAATGCTTATTGAGCCAATCACAAACAGCGTAATAGTCGAGAAGCCAATCAGCGCCTTTGTTAGAAATCTGCTCATAGATATTTCACTTCTCTTATAGGGTTTGAATAATCAGACCAGAGTATAATTAATTTTCAACCTGTTGAAATATAGACTAAATTAGAGATGGCTTTACTTTGACCTTAATTAAAATGAGTTGAAAGGTAATTTGATAGTTTGTGGAGTTTGTATATTTTTTATTGGCCGCTTTCTTAGTTAATCGTGTTTTGACTATTTAGGAGCTAGGGTCTTTAGACCTGCTTCTTTCCAAGCTGTCATACCACCTTTCAGGTTACTGACGTTGGTGTAGCCCATTTTATGTAGAGTGTTGGCAGCAGACACGCCACGAATTCCTTTGCCGCAATAAACGACAACTCTGGCATTTCGATCTTTGATTTTTGAATAGGCCTGGTTCTCGACAAAATTCAGTGGGATATGGACTTCATTGGAGCTTAAGATACCCGTGATAGGACGCTCGTTAGCTTCACGCACATCTAATAGAACGAGATTACTGCCTGTTTGGATATCATGATTTAATTCAGCGGGTGTGACCTGTTGAGCTTGTGGCGCAATCTGTTGTCTGAGTTTGATTAGAACATGCTTTTGTGAAGATTGGACAATATTAATCGCTTCATCGAGTGGCAGAATTAAACGGTCACGGTCTCGCATTTCATCCCAAGTTTCTAGAATTTCAGTGACGTCCATTGTATAGACCTGAACCTGCATTCTACTTCCCCATTTATTCTGCTGGTAAGTGCCGAAAAGGGTGGGAGAGGTGTGACCGATTACACCGGCTTCTTCAAAGGCCTCTTTGGCAGCCGAATCATGGCCTGTCATGCCTAATTCAATCTGGCCTTTAGGAAAGATCCAATTGCCTTTGTGCTTAGGTTTTGTGGTCA
This sequence comes from Pseudomonadota bacterium, assembly GCA_034722175.1. GTDB lineage: Bacteria > Pseudomonadota > Gammaproteobacteria > Thiomicrospirales > Thiomicrospiraceae > Thiomicrorhabdus. Next base: position 1,139 of record JAYENR010000046.1, read on the forward strand.
CTAACACCACTTTGATTCCATCATTATCCTTGATGATTGGAATAGCGGCCGAGCGTTCATTGAGCCAATCTGGTCTGTTTGCCATGCTTATTTTGTTGCCGAAAATTAAAGATTTTGAAATTATACCTAATGATTGGGCATAAGTTCTTTGAATCGTTTTAAAACAGAGCAGTTGCAGGTTTTATAGCAATAAAAAAAGGCCTACTATTACGAGTAAGCCTTGATAGGTTGGGTTAATCAGTCAGTTTATCAGATTAATATTTTTTTAGGTTTAACGGTGCTTAAGCCTGCTTTTTTCCATGCTTTAACGCCACCTTTCAGGTTGTTAAGGTTTTTGTAACCCATTTGATTTAAGGTGTTGGCGCAGCTTGAGCAGGGAGAATGAATGATGAGGCCGTCGCTGTTGCAAGAATGATGGGTAGTCGTCGTTTTTTTATAAACTATTCCTTTTTATCTGTTTATTGAGGTATATAGAATATTTATAGTGCTTTATAAGGATTGTATCGTAAACAATGAAAAGTCTCTAAATTAGATATTTGTATTGTACAGAATACGGTTAGTCACTACGATTAGAGTAAAATAAAGCTGTTAACCTATTGAAATGCAGAGTAAATTATAGGTATCTTTAATCTGAGTTTAGTAATGCTTGGTTATGAGTTTTAAACTTTATTTAAAAAGGAATTTTGGCTTATGAAAATAGTGGCTTTATGGATCGTGCCGTTCTTGTTGTTGGTTAGCGGATGTGGTTCTGACAATACGTTAACGAAACAAGAGATGCAGATTCAAAGCAATGCAGACATTGCGGTATCTGAACTGTTATTTGATGCAGGCTTGGACAATCAAGCTTCTTATAATGTGAGAAAAAATGGTCATGTAGAAATTGAGTTTACCAAAGGTGTATCGATGATTGATTATACGCTTATCGTTGAAAAGCTACGAAAACATCCTGGTATTGCAAGTGTTTACGCGGTTCAGTCTGGTAGTGAAGTCTGTCCATTAAAGTAACCCAACGGCCCATTTCTATTAATCTCATATCTATAAAAACTAATCTGGTAACAAAATAGATCTGTGCTGTTAGCTACGTATTATTTATAGTTTGGTGGCGTAATAGAGTTTAACTTTTTAAACTTTGGTGGCATTGCCGGAGCTTTTGATCAAGTGTATTTGCCAAGTTTTACGGGTTATGACTTTGAAGTGGAATACGGTTCGACCTTTGCGAATTTGATGATCAGCGAATCGACTGTCAGTGCCGTGCCTGAACCTTCTTGTTATGCTTTAATGCTGGCGGGGTTAGGGTTGGTTGGCTTTATGGTTCGTCGCAAACAAGTTTAAAATTATACGTACTGAACTGGGGAAGGAAGCTTAGTTTTTTATTAGATTAGTTTTTTGTAAAAGTGTTACTTAAATCTATGGGCACAAAAAAAGGAAGCAAATGCTTCCTTTTTTATTGGCTTTTGAAATCTTAGCTATCGATTAAAGAGCTACGATATTCTCAGCTTGTGGGCCTTTAGGGCCTTGAGTTACGGCGAACTCAACTTGCTGACCTTCAGCAAGTGTTTTGAAACCGTCACCAGAGATTGCACTGAAGTGTGCAAACACATCTGGACCAGATTCCTGTTCTAGAAAGCCAAAACCTTTTTCTTCGTTGAACCACTTAACGGTTCCTTTTACTGTATTAGACATAATAATGTACCTGTTTTTTTAAATAGAGTTGTATCATAAAAAATATGACTTGTGTAGCAGTGGAAATTTTGACTTTACTTTAAAAACTTCAGGACGGGTATTACGAATAAAACAACGAAATGTAGGATATAAACTGTAGGCTTTCTTTCTTGCTGGTGATGACTATACATAGATTGATGGTTAATGTCGAGTATTACTTTAATTATCTTTCGGTGTCAATGTTTTTTTTGCTATATCAACCATGTCAATCGAGGCTGATTCCATTGAGTGGCAAGCTCGCATTTTCCCGCTTTTAGTTGACAAGTTCTATCTTGCAACTGAAGTAATTTCAGTAAAAGAAATATTAATCGCTTTCTTTAAATCCTACCAGGCCAGGTAGGTTTATTAAATAAAGAATCCGGCTAGCGATTTTGTGAAGCGGGTTTCTTATTGATTTTATAAGGTATTTCTATCAGGAGTGATAAAAGTCATACTTCAATGGTTATTTGATATTACTCTGCACCTAATTATTTTATTTTGAATATTTTAATATGAATAAAATGGTAGTTTTTTAAGTGTTTAATATGGAAAAGCTAAGAAAGACTGGTGTACCCAAAAACGATTTTTAACTCTCGCGCTTTCAAGTAATAAGTGCAATTTCTAAATTACGCTGCAAGTAAATCAACTTGCAGCCCCATAAATAATTCATTTGGTGTTTTACCACCTCTGGTTTTTCTAGGTCTATTATTTAACCTATCC
>JAYENR010000047.1:0-3488 GCA_034722175.1 Pseudomonadota bacterium
ACCGTCGTTGTCATTCATGGTCTTGCTCGTAGCAATATTGCCATGTGGAAACTATCATCAAGACTAGAAGACGCTGGCTATAATGTACAGAGAGTCGGTTACCATTCTTTCAACACAACCACTGATAAGGTTATTGCTGATATCACCACGCAAATTAATGACTGCTGTGCAAAGCAAAACGGACCCCTGCATTTTGTAGGGCACTCTTTAGGTGGCTTACTCATCCGTGCTTATTTACAAGACAATAAGGTCGAACAACTTGGTCGAGTGGTCATGATTGGCACGCCAAATAACGGGACGGACATCGCCGACCGCTTTAAAGACAACTGCCTAATAGATCTCATCCCCATCGCAGCCGCATTAGGAACTGATGACACAAGTTTACCCAATAGGTTGGCTCCACCCTATTATCCTGTTGGCATTATCGCTGGCATATTCAAAAGTGAATACAATGATGACCTCCTACCCGGACGTGATGACGGTCTAGTCCCCGTTAAGTCAACTAAACTTGAAGGGATGACCGATTTCATTGAGGTAGAATCTGGCCACTCAATGTTACGCTACAACAGTGAGGTCGCCAATCAAACCATCCAATTTCTGAAAGAAGGTAAGTTTTCAAAAGACTAACCTATAAAAGTAACACTGCGTTCTAAGTGAAAAATTCTCAAAATCAAACTCACCAGGCCTGCTTAGTTTAGTTTTATGATGTTCCAAAGATTCAATACCAAAATAAAATTAAAAAAGGTCAAAACCCATGGCCAAATAAGCGAAAATATTTTCCCAAAAACAGCCTGTGCCTAATCGACTGGCTGAATCATCAAAAGGAACAACATCATGTTTTTGGGACACCCCAACTTCTCTTCTTGGTTAACCGCTAAATTACTGGCTAAATACGGCCGTAAACGCTTTAAGATTCAAAATAAACAACAGCGCCAAGACTACATCTCAGCCCATTACAACCCTGAAACAAAGCAATGGCAACAACCCATCGACCTAAAACGTGTCAGCTTTACCAATCTGAGCATCTATAACACCGAATACAGCGTTTTTAAGTATCTACTAGAAACCGAATTAGATGTCTTACAAAAAGCGCCCTACAACCAGCTGACAATCTATACAGAAATCATTAACTATCCATCTTCCGATACGTTTATCAACCCAATTGATGCAAATACCTTTCTAGTCGGCATCTACACAGGCCGTATACAAAAAATATCTAATTTATTTCTAACGACGGATACTGTGACAAAAATACTTGAGCCATTAAATAACCTGTCTCAAATCAACGAACAATTTCTAAAATCATTTGCCATGGAATTGGCGGTTAAAGCGAGCATCTATAATGAGTTTGCCAAAATTTTTAACCAACACCCTGTAACCAAACGCAATCTCAAGCAGTTGACAAATAAAGAAACCATCTCGGATAAATACAAAAATGATTGTTTGGTTGGAGAGTTCCTGACCAAAGAGATACAAACACGAACCAAAGCCCTGGTGGAATCCGCTTTTTTTGAAGAAGGTCATGACGCAGACACTTTAATAAACGAGATGTTACAACTCTGCATCGCAAGCCTTTATGTGTACTATGTCCAACAAAGCCAAGAAACTGATGAACTTAGTGCTGCTGAACGCGTATTTTGCACCTTCAACGCTCTGACTGAAAAGTCACAGAGCAACACGCAGCTTATGCTCGAGACGATGAACAGAACGCACCCAATCATGGAATCAGAAGGCATTGAACACCCGTTTACAGGCCTCTACACTTTACACGAAACATTTAGTAATGAAATGCGAGCTTAAACAGCTAGAGTGGCAAATAAGATTTAATATCCTAATAAAAACCCCCACGTTTTTAAGCGTGGGTTTCTTGAATCTAATATAACTAGGCTTGATGAATGGGATTCAAGCTGACTCCTTTTCCGATGATTCTAATTATTTTCACCCCAAACTAAAAAAGCCGAGTTACCTCAAAAGATAACTCGGCTTTTTTATAAGCATTGTTTGGATAGTCAACTAGGCGGTAACTATTGGCAATACAATTTGATTAATCAATGTAATTGGCGCTAGCAAAAGTAATGCACCAATAATGCTATATTTAATCCATGAAGTCGCTTTAATTTTGTTTTGATTGTTATTAGACATTTTTTCACCTGTTTTAATTTCGGGCAAAATCATATAACATTTTCTTATCGAACTTAATCATAATAATTTATAGCCAAACAAAAATCACCTATGCCTTAGATATCAACTTTTGTTTCTTTACAGACATAAAAAACCGCTTAACAAAAACCCTAAACGGTTTTTACGATTTAAGCAGGCCTGGTTACTTTTTCTTAGGTCAAAGTAAAGTTATTTTAAATAAAAACCATATTTTCAATTTAAATTGTCCACAAAAAAGGGCTCTGCTTGTACTCAAGAATCAAGTGCAACACCAAATAATCCACCCTTTGATTCGATTTCCATCATCTCTTGCGGCGTTCTAAATTCATACCGCTTTCTTGGACGGTTATTAAGCAGATAAGCCACATAATCTAGCTCTGATTGAGAATATTGTGATAAATCTTCGCCCTTGGGTAAGAATTGACGAATCAATCCATTGGTGTTTTCACTGGTTCCCCTTTGCCAAGGTGCGTGCGGATCAGCAAAATACACATCCATTTTGAGTGTTTTTGACATCATTACATGTTCGGCCATTTCAGCACCTCTATCATAGGTTAGTGATAGCCTCAAAAAATCCTGTAAACTTGCCATGCTCTTTTCAAAGCCCGCTCGGACTTTTTTAGCTGATTTATTCTCCATTTTGCTCAATATAACAAAACCTGTTTTGCGTTCAACAAGGGTACCCACACAAGATTTATTCATGGCGCCAATAATTAAGTCACCTTCCCAATGCCCCGCAACTTCTCGGGTGTTAATATTTTCTGGTCGATTCATAAATCGTTGTTCTTCCGATATTTTTAGGCTGCTATAGCAACTGTCTTTACTACCACGTGGTCCTCGTTTTGACTTACGACGGCGTAAAGATTGAATCATCAACTTTTTAAGTTCACCTTTGGGTTGGGCATAGATATGAGCATAAATCGTTTCTGGGGAAAGTTGCATATTGGAATCGCTTGGATAGCGTTGCTTTAAGTTGGCTGAAATTTGTTCAGGCGACCATTTATAGTGAATTAAATGACGTTCCACCATATCACATAACAATGAATGATTATCGAGCTTCTTTGGGCGTTTGCAAGGTTGTCTATTTTTTAGATATTGTTTGGCGGCTTGAGTGGCATTGTAGAACCTCGATTTAGTGGCTTGACGAGAGATTTCTCGTGAAATTGTGGAGGGATTTCGTTGCAGTATTTGACCAATTTTACGAAGACTATATTGCTGGTCTAACATCAACATAATCGCCGCTCTTTCTTCTGGAGTTAAGTGGGTATATTTTTTCATATGAATCATTATCCAAGTTAGTGTTGCACTTGCAATTTGATTCTAAGCTG
>JAYENR010000048.1:0-3474 GCA_034722175.1 Pseudomonadota bacterium
AGGATTATATCTATTAATTCCAGTGCTGCTGATTGCTGGATTGCTGCTTAATAATATTTTCGCAAATAGTGAAAATAGCGCAAAGGGTGCTGTTATCCAGCTCTCTATTGAGGGGGGGATAGGGCCCGCAACGGATGATTATATTGAGCGCACCCTGGAAAGCGCGATAGAAAGCGGAGCAGAGCTGGTCATTATTCAAATGGATACACCGGGTGGACTCGATTCAGCGATGCGGGGTATTATTAAAAATATCGCCAATTCGACAGTGCCGATCGCGAGCTATGTTGCCCCCAGTGGAGCCAGAGCGGCCAGTGCAGGAACTTATATTCTCTATGCAAGCCATATTGCGGCTATGGCACCAGGCACCAATGTGGGCGCCGCGACACCGGTACAGATCGGTGGCATTTCACCTCCCTCTCCTCAAAAAATCAAAAAAGACAAACCAGCTAATGACAATCAGTCCAAAGATCAACCAGAGGATGGTGTCAGTGAAGATGCAAGCAAACAGAAAATAATTAACGATGCAGTTGCTTATATTCAAGGTTTGGCTCAGCTTCGTGGCCGAAATCCACAGTGGGCAGAAAAAGCGGTCAGAGAAGCAGCCAGTTTGCCCGCCAATGACGCATTGAAATTGAATGTTATTGATATAGTTGCCACCAGTATGGACGATCTGCTACAACAGATTGATGGCCGTGAAGTAGTTATTCATGGGGTTCAGCGCACTTTAAATACCTCCGAAGCGTCAATCATACAGATTGTACCTGATTGGCGCAGTCGGTTGCTTAGCGTGATTACCAATCCTAATGTGGCTTATATCTTAATGCTGATTGGCGTGTATGGATTGATATTAGAGTTCTACAACCCAGGCGCTATTCTTCCGGGCACCATCGGTGCCATTTCACTGTTGCTTGCCTTATATGCATTTCAGTTATTACCTATTAATTATGCCGGAATAGGGCTCATACTCTTGGGTATTGCACTGATGGTCGGGGAGGCTTTTGAGCCGAGTTTTGGTGTATTGGGTATTGGGGGTGTTATTTCATTTGTGATTGGCTCCATTATTCTGATTGATACTGACGCGCCTGGTTATGGTATCGATATTTCAATTATTATTACCTTTGCTGTTACCAGTGTGTTGATCTTTATTGTTGTGGTTGGGTTGGCGTTAAAATCCCGTCGTCGACCTGTGGTGAGTGGGTTGGAAGAGCTCATTGGCGGTGAAGCGATTGTGGTGAATGATTTTGATCATCAAGGAACTGTGATCATTCACAGTGAACATTGGCAGGCGTTGAGTGATACGCCATTACATAAAAGCCAGCAGGTTAAAGTCACAGGGATTAAAGGTTTGACTCTCATTGTAGAGCCATTAGATTCGACAATATCGGAGAATACAGTATGACTACTTATACACTTTATATCGTCTTAACACTGGTTATCTTGTTTTTTGCCAGTGCCATTAGAATACTGCGTGAATATGAACGGGGGGTTATTTTTCTTCTTGGGCGCTTTTGGAAAGTAAAAGGACCAGGGTTCATTATTGTGATCCCTATTATCCAGCAAATTGAAAAAGTTGATCTACGTACCATTGTGATGGACGTACCCAGTCAGGATGTGATTTCACGGGATAATGTCTCAGTGCATGTGAATGCCGTGGTTTATTTCCGTGTCATAGAGCCTGATAAAGCCATTATTCAGGTAGAAAAGTTCTATGAAGCAACCAGTCAGCTGGCGCAAACTACCCTCAGATCCGTATTGGGGCAGCATGAATTGGATGAGATGCTGTCTGAGCGAGATCGTCTCAATACAGATATTCAAAACGTGCTTGATCAGCAAACGGATGCCTGGGGCATTAAGGTTAGCAATGTTGAAATAAAACATGTCGATTTAGATGAAAGTATGATTCGTGCGATCGCGAAACAAGCAGAAGCTGAACGTACTCGACGTGCCAAGGTGATTCATGCAGAGGGTGAAATGCAGGCAGCAGAAAAATTACTGGAAGCCGCACAGACACTTTCCCATCAACCACAGGCATTGCAATTACGTTATTTGCAAACCTTGACAGAAATAGCGGGTGAGCGATCGAATACAATTGTTTTTCCTTTACCTATGGATATGGTGAATGCATTATTTAAAGCAAAGGAATAAATTCAGGCGATTTTGTCCTGTTTTAACTTTGTAGTTTGAAATATCGAGAATAGGTGTGGGGTATCAACTGGCTGCTGATTTTATTGTATTGATTCATTTTGCTTTTATAGCATTCGTTCTTGCAGGTGGGTTATTGGCATTTAAGTGGCGTTGGCTTGTTTGGTTGCATATTCCTGCTGTCATATGGGGGTCACTGATTGTCATGGTGGGTTGGATTTGTCCGCTTAGCCCTCTTGAATACTGGCTGCGGCAACTAGGAGCAGGTGAGGCTTATAGCGACAGTTTTATTGATCATTATCTTACCCCTGTGATTTACCCGGCGGGCTTCACCGATGAAATGAAGATTGCCATGGGTATTATTGTGTTGGTCATTAATGTTGTTGTGTACACAATATTTCTTGTCCGGCGTAAAAGGGATGCTGATGTTAAGAAATAGAGAGTTGGTTTATTTTCTGTGTTCACATCTATGGTTTGGATGCTTTGCTTTTTCTGTTTTCTTCAACCGCCTTTACGCCCCAGCTTCCGCATTTTATCTAGCCATTTTTCACGTTTTTTATCGCTTACCGTTTCCACCATGCCGATGAGTGTTTCTTTAATGGGCGCGATGCCGCAGAATCTGAGAATGTTACGTTCTAAACTCTTCAGGCTATGAGCACGAAAGTACCAGCGATAAACCAACGCAGGCATGCCCATAGTGATGATAATTCTAGCACTTTTTCCTATCAAAAGTTTTTTGGGCAGAGAGCCTTCTTCAGCTGAAAACGCAAAACCTGGACGAAAGACTTGTTCCAAGAATGCTTTCAACAGTGCTGGCATAGTACCGAGCCACAAGGGGTATAAAATAATCAGGTGCTCGGCCCAATCAATAGTCTTTTGTGCCTGTCGAATTGCTGCTGGAGGTTCTCCGCTTTCAAACTCCTTCTGTGTACGTAACAGAGGAAAATCGAGATGCGCCACTTCAATTATTTTGACCTCATGACCAGCCTCTTGGGCACTTAGCATGTAAGCTTCTGCAAGCGCATTTCCGAAATGCTTACCTTTTGGATCTGGAATTCCTTGAATGATAACAATACGTCTAACCATTACTAATACTCCTAAGTTGTAAGTTCATCTTTGGATAGAGAGTGAATCTCGTCCCCCGCTCACTATTTTAAGTGTTGGAAAAAGTCGAACTCCAATGGCGGTTAATATTCTTTACGGTATTTTGATCTTATTGTTTATTATAGATGTTTGATGATTTTTTGAAACTGACCAGGCCTGGTGAGTTTAATTAGAGCAGTTTTGATGACTAAAGTAGAACGTTAATTAAGGATTAAACTAAGGTTTAAG
>JAYENR010000049.1:0-3469 GCA_034722175.1 Pseudomonadota bacterium
GATTGCAGCGGTGATGCGTAAATTACTTCATATTGTGTTTGCCATTTTAAAGAGCGGCAAACCTTTTGATCCAGAATATAAGATCCGTGCTTGACCTTGTGGTTTAAACACGGTATCTGCTTAGTTTGTTGAGTGTTTTTAACCCGTTTTAAAATACCGATTAATTCAATAGAATTAGCAGGTAAAACTTGTAATTACGTCTTGTTTCGACTATGTTCTCACGCCCTATTAAAGACTGATCTTCCGTTTATGACAGATTCTAACTCACAAGCCATAAAAATCTTACAAAGCGTATTTGGTTACGAGCAATTTCGGCCGCAACAAGCATCGATTATTGACGATATTACCAGCGGTTTAGACTGTTTTGTATTGATGCCAACAGGCGGTGGTAAATCACTGTGTTATCAAATTCCGGCTTTGATGATGTCAGGCACCACCATTGTGGTCTCGCCGTTGATTGCGTTGATGCAAGATCAAGTTACCGCCTTGCAAGCCAACGGGGTAAAAGCAGCCTATTATAACTCCAGTTTGGATATGGATACCGCTAACCAAGTTCGTATGCAGTTGCACACGGGGCAGTTAGACCTCTTATATGTGTCGCCAGAACGCTTGTTGAATGCCAGCTTTATTCAAGAGTTGCAGTCGTTACCGATTGGTCTGTTTGCCATTGATGAAGCGCACTGTATCTCGCAATGGGGGCACGACTTTAGACCTGAATATGCGCAGATGGGGCAGCTACGTGAGTTGTTTCCCAATATCCCATTTATTGCGTTAACCGCCACTGCCGACCATGCAACTCGTCATGATATTTTGCAACGCCTGCACCTTCACAATCCTCAAATTCATGTCAGTAGTTTTGACCGCCCGAATATTCGTTACACAGTATTAGACAAACGCCAACCGATGAAACAGTTGGTGAACTTCTTAGAAGAGCGCAACCAAAAAACGCAACAAGAGAGCGGCATTGTTTATGCCTTAAGCCGCAAACGAGTGGAAGAGGTTGCACAAAACTTAATTGACGAAGGTTACAACGCCAAAGCCTACCATGCAGGCCTGCCCAGTGAAGTACGCTCTAAAGTGCATCAAGGTTTTTTGCGTGATGAAATTGAGATTGTGGTGGCGACCGTCGCCTTTGGAATGGGGATTGATAAATCCAATGTGCGTTTTGTGGTGCATTACGATATGCCCAAAAACATCGAAGGCTACTATCAAGAAACCGGGCGTGCCGGGCGTGATGGATTGGACTCCGAAGCGCTGTTGTTATTTGGTTTGCAAGACGTCGCCACGGCCCGTCATTTTGTCGATCAGGTCTCTGACGAAGAGCAAAAACGCATCGAAAACTTTAAGTTATCGAATATGGTGGCGTTTTCAGAAGCCTTGAACTGTCGCCGTAACGTTCTGCTGAATTACTTTGGCGAATCCAGTCAAAAACCGTGTGGTAACTGCGATGTCTGCCTCAATCCCCCAAAAGTTTTTGACGCCAAGATCGCCGCACAAAAAGTGCTGTCGTGTGTGTATCGTTTAAACCAAGGTTTTGGTTTGAAATATGTGGTGGATATTCTGCGTGGCGCCAAACAAGAGAAAATTCTCAATGCTGGGCACGATGCCTTAAGCACCTATGGGGTCGGTAAAGAATTTAGCAGTGATGAGTGGCAGAGCATTATTCGCCAGCTGATTCATTTAGGCTACATTTATCAAGACGTACAAAATTATTCGGTGCTTAAGTTTACCGAGCTGTCGGGTGACCTATTAAAAGGTAAGGTCGAGCTGCAATTAGCTCTGCCTAAAAAGCCCGCTAGCGCATCTGGTAAAGCGAGCAGGCCTGCTAACAAAGCCGGAGCTGACGATCTATTGGATAATGATCGAATCATCTTCGATGAACTGCGCGCCCTACGTAAAGAGATCGCCGAAAGCGAAGACGTGCCACCTTATGTAGTGTTCAGTAACGCCACCTTAGTCGAAATGGCCAAAGCACGCCCTCAAAATGATTACGAACTGATCAAAATCAACGGCGTGGGCGAATCCAAACTCGCCCGTTACGGTTTTGAGTTTTTGGATTTCTTACGGAAACATCCGAGATAAACTTAATCGATCACAAAGATATCAAGGTTGGGTTGTTACGGTTCAATAGCAAGCATTACTCATAATGTGTCCAGAGTCGCAAAACCTTGATGGTTTGTTCATCTTCATAAACCTGATAGACGATACGGTGTTGAATATTAATGCGTCTAGAGTAGGCACCTGTTAAATCGCCTAATAACTTTTCATATCGAGGAGGGGTTTGAAAAGGATCGTTGGCAATGATGTCTAATAGAGTTTGAGCTTTTGATTTCAAGCCACTTGCCGATAATTTTTTGGCATCTTTTTGGGCCTGTTTAGTGTAGGTCAGTTTCCATTTCATAAACCGATCACTACCAATCTAACTTATCGTCGCACTTTTCAATGGGGGTTTTCATGCCGTCTACAATAGACTCACGCATCCCTTGTATATTCAATAACGACAAGGTTTCATTAATCGCACTCCAGTCGTCTTCAGAAATTAAGACCGCGTTGCCTCTCTTACCCGTAATCGTAATCGGTTGATGGGAATCGTTGACTTGCGCAATCAAACCATAAAGATTTGAGCGTGCTTCGGTTGAGTTTAAGGTCGTCATAAAGCCTCCTAAATAAAATTAATCGTACGCTATTACGGACGTTAAATCAATAAGGTCAAGAAATATAGATCATTTTTAAAAAGGCTCGAGAAAACGAGCAGGCCTGTTAATTAAGCTAGAGTCGATTATCTATTGGATAATGATCGCATTATTTTCGATTGATTTACTCGGTTAGGTCTGTTTTTAGTAATGGTGACTTAGTTGGGCAATTAATAGGTCGTTTTCATGCACCTTATAGACAATGCGATGTTCTTGATTGATGCGTCTTGACCAATAACCAGACAAAGCATGTTTAAGCTGTTCTGGTTTACCCACGCCTTCAAACGGCGTTCTTTGAATCTCTTTGATTAACTGATTAATGCGCTTGAGTGTTTTTCTATCCTGAGTTTGAAAATACACACAATCCTCCCAAGCATTATCAGAAAAAATTAGTCGCATTTTTGCAATTCACGCTCTTTGCCTAAGCCAGCTTCAAGTTCGGTGATGGAGTCCATTAAGCGTTTGGCATTCGCTGGAGATCGCAATAGATAAGCGGTCTCTTCTAAAGCTTGATAATCATCCAATGAAATTAATACAGCAGATTTGTCATTTTTTTTGGTAATAATCATCGCTTGATGATTGTCGCAAACCGCATCAATGGTTTGAGCTAAATGGTTACGTGCCCAAGAGTAGGTAATGGCTTCCATATTGATATTCCATAAATTTAAAGTTGTACAATATGTTGTCAATTATAGGGTTTTGTGCGTTTGTAAACAAGCGGTGTTTTAATAAACCTAAGCAGGCCTGTTGATTAAGCTGCTGCCGACAATCTATTG
>JAYENR010000050.1:0-15808 GCA_034722175.1 Pseudomonadota bacterium
CTTCAAGGTTTAAACGGTTGATAACCTGACCGTGCATCGCTTCAATTAAGTTACGACGTGCATTGAAAAGATTGGAACGTGCGGTTAACACTTCTAATAAGTTTTTAAGCCCAACTTTATAGCCTTCTTCAGCTGCTTCTAAGAACGATGAATTTGATTTCACCGCTTCACGCAGTGCTGCAATCAAAGATTCACCACGCTCTACACTACGAACTTGAATACGAGCATTTAAACGTGCCTGTTCACGACTGTTACGGAAAGCTTGTTGTGCTGAATTCTGTTTAAAACGTGCTTCGCTCACTTGAGCCGAAGTACTGCCACCGGCATATAAAGGCACGCTGACACTGACACCAATACGAGTATTAGTACTATCGTTATAGGCGCTTCCAGAATAATCTGAATAATCACTGTCAGTCACTTTAGCTTGTAAACTCGCTGTAAACCAGTGCCCTGCTTTTTGAGCTTCAACTTCTTCCATTGCAGTCTTTAACTGTGCTTCAACTTGTTTAACCTCTAGGTTATGATCTTCAGCACGTTGCACCCACTGCTGCATATCAAAGCTTTCTGAAGGCAATTTTGCTGTGGAGCGCAAAGTTTCTAGGCTACTTAACGATCTACCCGTTAATTTAATTAACTCTTCAAATGCCACATCTAAGTTGTTTTCTGCATTAATACGTTCTGATTTTGTTAAATCGAAACTAGATTTTGCCTGCAACACATCACTTCGGCTACCTAAACCTACTTCAGCAGAGGCTTGAGCACGATCCCACTGCAACTTGTCCGCTTTCTCTTTGGTTTTAGATAACGCGACATCTTCTTGTGCTAACAGCACTTTAAAGTAAGAGTCTGCAACTCGTAGAATCAAATCTTGTTCTGCACTATCCAGACTGCTTTTCGCTTGATCCACTAAATATTTAGCTTGTTCAAAACGTGACCAGATCGCTTGATTATATAGAGGCTGATTTAAGGTAATAGACAGATCTCGTGCGGTGACATCACCTGCACCGTCTGCTAAATCCGTATCTGTAATAAAGTAACTACCGTCTGCTTGAATCTGCGGCAATAGCGTGCCTTTAATCGCTGTCACTCCCTCTTTACTCGCTTCATACAAGGCACGTTGTTGGGCAAGTTGAGCATCATGCTTGACCGCCATCTGATAAACGTCTGATAAGCCAACCGAGTCGGCGGCATTAACGGCAACGGAACTGAAGCCGACAAGCGCCATCGCACATGCTTGAACTAATTTTGTTTTATTTTTTTTCATCTTCATCCCATACATTAAACGGTCGTTTACTTAAACTTATATTATAAAAACGTACTTCTTCGGTGACTTCGCGTCCTGTCCACTCTGGTATCTCAATTTGCTCATCTTCAGAGTTAATCTCAACCTCTGCCACAACCAAACCCTGATTATCACCTAAAAACTCATCAATTTCCCAAGTGTGTTGGCCATGTTTAACTAAGTAGCGTACTTTTTCAATGACTGGACCAACCATTAAAGTGGCTAGCATCTTTTTGGCATCTTCAAGCGGAATTGTAAACTCATATTCATCACGACTTAAACCAATCTCTAGGCTTTTGACATTCATATTCGCTTTGTCGCCTTCAATACGAATGCGTACCGAACTTTTTGCTGAACCCTCTTTAATATCATTTAGATATCCTTGGGCAAAATGTGTCCGTTTAAATGCTGCCGCTTTCCAGTCCGAATTCTTTAATAAAAACTTACGTTCAATTTCTCTTGCCATATTGGTTCCAATTTACCCGTACACACCGGTTGATAAATAACGATCTCCGCGATCACAGACAATGGTCACAATCACAGCATTTTCTACCTCTTCTGCCACTTGCAAAGCGGCCGCCAAAGCGCCACCGGATGATACACCACCAAAGATGCCCTCTTTAACGGCTAAGTCACGCATGGTTTGTTCGGCACGTGCTTGAGACATATCAATGGTACGATCGACCCGGGTAGACTCGTAAATAGCAGGCATGTATTCTGCAGGCCAACGACGAATACCAGGAATAGACGCCCCATCTTCTGGCTGCACACCGATAATCTGAATATCTGAACTCTGTTCCTTTAGATACATTGAAGTCCCCATAATGGTTCCAGTTGTCCCCATTGCACTGACAAAATGAGTCACTTGACCATCCGTATCTCGCCAAATTTCTGGGCCTGTACTTGTATAGTGCGCTAAAGGGTTATCTGGATTAGCAAACTGATCCAATACAATGCCTTCACCCCTCTGTTGCATCGAAGCCGCTAAATCTCGTGCACCTTCCATGCCTTCATCTTGTGTAACAGAGATCAACTCTGCTCCATAGGCTGCCATAGAGGCTTTACGTTCCATGCTCATATTATCAGGCATAATCAATTTCATTTTATAGCCCATCAACGCCGCTGCCATGGCTAATGCTATTCCTGTATTGCCACTGGTAGCTTCTATTAATGTATCGCCCGGTTTAATCTCACCGCGTAATTCCGCCTGCTGAATCATGTTAATCGCAGGACGGTCTTTCACAGAACCCGCTGGATTATTACCTTCTAACTTGGCTAACACAACACTATTGGTTTTGGGGTTGACCATTCTCTGCAACTGTACCAAAGGTGTATTGCCGACATAGTCCATAAGAGTCTTATATTGCATTAAATATTCCGTGATTAATTTATTCTGAACAGGCCTGGTTGATTACTCAATTGCCCATAATAACCCACCTGCCATTAGCAGAGGAGTTAAAAGATTTATTATGACATTCATTGCTAAGGCTGGCATCAATTTCTCAATATTATGATAGTGTTCTGACACGACATTGAACAGTGGAATCGCCAACAACAGAGTAACAAAACCGACTAATAACGAAGTGGGGAGTTCTGCACTCCAAACTGCCATTAATATCATCACAAAACTCAGCAGTAAAAAACCATTAAACAGCTGACTACCTCTACGTTCACCCAACAGCATTAAGATATTGTAACGACCGACTTTTCTATCCGCCTCCAAATCAGGAAACTGATTTAACAACAGCAAATTATTCACCAGGAAAAACGGCACTAAAGACACCCAAAGCGCCCCCCAACTAAACGTACCTGTCCATACATAATAAGAACCCAATACCATGAGTGGACCAAATGCTAAACCAGGGGCAAACAGACACATCCAAGGCTGATGGGTAATTTTAGAGGTATAGGTAACGATCACGGCTACACCAGCTAAACCAATTGGCAATAAGCCCCAGCCTTTTAAAGAGACCAAATACAAGCCTATTCCAATTAAAACAGCAAACAAGCCAAATAGAACTTTTAAAACATAAGATGCCGCCTCAGGATTGGCTTGCAAACTGCCACTGCCACCACTAAATGGAGTACGTTCGGTTAAGTCATCCAAACCCGACTTAAAGTCTTCGTATTCATTTTGCATATTCACGCAAGCATGTGCAAGCACCCCGCCCACCATCAATAATGCAAACAGGCTTATCGACCATTCAGCTCCATCGTATAATGCCAAGGCCGTACCCAATAGCACCACCACCATACTCAACAGTAAAAAGTTGGGACGCATGGTCCCGATGATTGTTTTTAAATGCATTTTCATATTTATTTAACTTTTATTTGTCGTGTTTTTATAAAGCCATTAAAGACTAAATACAGTTTAAAAACGGAAAATATAGGCATAAATTGAGCTGTGTCAACGCTAATAATAAATTGGCTCTTAGATAATTTATATACTTTATTCAAATGGCATATTTATCGCTTATTCAAACCCTAAAATGTAATATTAGAATAGGCTTTGTGCAATTATAAAGACTTTTGCTTATTACAAAAGCTTATTTCGTACACTACAATTAAGCAGGCTTTAAGCCATAATACGCTTTAACAAAGAATGAACCTATAGAATGAATCTGTTTAAAGCACTAAATAACCAGAGGAATAAAAAATATGCTGTCTAACTCATCCTGCGCGCCAAAGTGCTTAGCATAGCGACCCTAATCGGACTCATCGTTGCAATCATTATTGGATCAATTATCTACACGACTACGGTCAGTCCTGTCAAAGGTCAAGTTGAGGATAAGATGATTAAAGAGATGACCAGTTACATCAACGGCCAAATTGACTTAAAGATTCAAGGGGGCATTATTGGCTCCTCTGCCATTTCCATCCAGGACTACATTTCGGAAGCCTTAGAGGTTGAAGAACGTGATGAATTATTGGATGTGTTTTCACAAATTCGTGACCGTTATCGCAACCAAACCAATTACAAGAACATTGCTACTCAATTAATTACTGCAGACGGTCGCTCATTAATAAAGTCTTGGGATCTAGACAGCTATGGTCAAAACCTCGCTTCAAATCCTCTGATTCAAAAATCAATGCAAGAGAAAAAAGCATTCGGTTCCCTTGCATTAGGTGCACGCGGCGTATCCGTCATTGCGATATCCCCCGTCATTCAGGACAAAGAAGTTTTGGGTATGGTTGCCATGATACAAGGCCTTGCCTCAGTACGAAAAAGCTTTACAGCGCACAAAGACGGACAATGGGTTCTGCTTGTGGATAAACGTTATGTAAAAGAACGTTACGGAAGTATGCCTGTTATTGAAAAAAACATCTCATTCAATGACGACTACATTTTGGCAAATAACAGATGGTTTGAAGAGGACGTTATTAACTTTGCCAAAAGTGCTTTTTCACCTATTGATGGCGAACAACGTAAGGTCTATACCAATAACGGCAAAGTACTGATTGATATCCCCGCCTACGATGAAGAGAACAATGTATTTGGTCGTCACCTATTTATCTTGGATGAGCAAGTTTATCAAGCACCTATCGATACGGCAGTAACTGCCGCCTGGATATCATTGGCTGGCATTTTATTTGGAATCTTTGCTTTGACTCTTATTATCATCATTGCCGTCAATCGTATGGTCATTATTCCGTTACAAAAAAGTCCAACAAGTGACCAGTAACATTCTAACCAGTGGTGATTTTTCAATTCGTGCCGAAGTCAAAAGCAACGATGAAGTCGGTCAAACAGCCAATGCCTTAAATAAACTTCTACATAATATTAGTGATGCCTTAAAAGAGGCAAATCAAACCGTTAAGTCGATATCTGAAGGCGATTTCGGACACCCAATGAGTGGAGAGTACCAAGGGGATCTAGCGCAATTAAAATCTGGAATTAATCGCAGTACTGAAAACATCTCAGATGTCATGAACGAACTATCAAAAGTCATGTCGGCTATGGTAAACGGATCCTATAACATTCAAATAGACAACCGATCTTCGGGGGTTTACAAAAAAATAATGGATGATGCTCAACAAGCGATGAATGAAACTAACCTTACGATTCAAGACATCAACAATGTAATGAGTGATATGCAACAGGGCAAGTTCCAATCACGTATTAATATCTCTGCAAAAGGTGAACTGGACACATTAAAGCAAAGTATTAATCAGTCTATGGACTCTTTAGATAAAGCCATCAATGATATTACTGCAGTCATGACCTCTCAAAGTGAAGGTGATTTAACTCAAACCATCAGTAATGATTATCAAGGTGATTTACTGACACTTAAGAATGCGATCAATCTCTCCTTAGAGAAACTTTCAAGCAGTGTCTACCAGGCGATGCAATCGGCTTCAGAGGTGAATACAGGGGCTAATACACTTTCAAGTGATGCAAATTCTTTAAGCTCAAGGCTTCAACAACAAGCCGCTGCCATTGAGGAAACTTCCGCGACAATGGAAGAGATGAACGCAGCAGTACAAAACAATACCCAGAATGCCCTTGAAGCGACTCATGTGGTCGAAAAAGTTCAAAACGAAACGGAACAGGCAGGCAGCGTCATGGAAAAAACCATTGAAGCGATGTCAGGCATTCAAAAATCGAGTAACGAAATATCTGAAATTGTCACCTTAATTGATAGCATCGCTTTCCAAACCAATCTATTAGCATTAAACGCAGCCGTTGAAGCTGCGCGTGCTGGAGAGCATGGTCGAGGCTTTGCGGTCGTTGCCAGTGAAGTACGTGCACTGGCCCAAAAATCTGCCGATGCTGCAAAAGACATCAAACACCTGATTGATTCCAGTGTGCAGCGTATTGATCAGGGAACCCGATTGGCTAGTGAATCGGGTGAAGTCATTCGCACCATTACCGATTCTATCAACGATGTGACTCAAATGATTCATGAAATCAGCACGGCCTCTGCCGAACAGGCAGAAGGCGTCAGTCAAGTGCATCAGTCAATTAGTGATATCGATACCGCTACTCAACATAATGCAACATTAGTGGATAGTACCTCTGCTACTGCAGACAATATGAACAGACAGGCTGGTGAACTGAGTGACAATATGGCCTTCTTTAAAACTATGCAACAGCCGGCTAAGTCATCTACTCATCAAGTAACGCCCTCTGTTAAGCAAGATAAACCAGCTTCACCCACATTAACACCAATAGCAGAATCTAAAAAAACAACGACCGTTGTTGTCCCTAAAAAAAGCAACACCGCAAGCAACCCTACTGCGCAACCTTCTTCAAGCAGTGATGAGTGGGCAGAGTTTTAATGCTGTCTACTAGGTTAATTTGAGTTTAACACTCAATCTATTGACTAGTTTACTTAAGCCTAAGCAATAGAAAAGCCTCACATGATTCCATGTGAGGCTTTTCTATATCGATTTCCGAACTTGTTACAATGAATTGAACATTAACCTTGTCCAAGCTCAACAATTAGTGACTACTTATACCCCTCTAAACGTTTAAACCAGCCTTTTAACCAACGCTGTTCATTACGTTGTTTAGGAGCAAGTTCAGTTCGTAAGATAAGTCGTTGTTTAGCTGTAAAAATAAAGGATTCAAGTCTTTGGTCTGCATTTATTCCAGGCGTGACCTCCATGGACTTTAGAACCGATAGAAGCCCCCACTCCTGTCCTTGATACTGCTCTTTTGCATTACCGCCCATACCTTTAAAATTGACATAATCAATGACTGCAAATGTCCCCTTTTTAGACTGTAACAAGCGATCAAGCCGATTCTGGTAAAAGCCGATCTCTTCAATAGGTAAAGAGATCACAACCTTATTCCATCGTGTTAAAAACTGCTGAACGATAAACTCGGCTTGTTGCGGTTGGGTATTTAACAGCCAGTTTCGTAGTTCACTTAATTTTGCTTCTGACCAGGCCTGGTCAAATTGTTTTTTGCTGTTCCAAGGAGAGTCCAATGGGTTGAGTTGTCTTAGCCAACTAGGGGCTATTTGCGTTTTAGATAGATACTTAACTAAAGCAGGAAAGGTCTCTTCAAATGGTGAGTCGACATTCGCAGGAAACCAAATAAAGTGACCAATTCCAAAAGAGGGAAAGTCCTCACCCTTCCCCCAATGGGTTAAATATTTAGCTTGCGAAGCACATTCGTTTTGATAAATTTTTTGGCCGATCCAACGGTAGTCTTCTGCAGATAAATTGAGCGTTAACGGGGTGAGAACAGGTGTCATTTGAGAAGATAAATTAGGCAGTGCTTGAGTGGCAATGACTGGCGTTGACTGCAATAGACCAGCCAACCCCAAACTGAATAAAACTTTATAAGTCATTAAATCGATACAAAGTATTAACGAAGAGCGTTAAGCGATCAGTTTCGTCGCTAATACGCCGTCCATGTGCTTAACCATGCCCTTGTACATCATCATTAAATTTTCAACCACGGATTGTTGAACTGCAGGCATTTCTAATAAAACCTCTGTCCACTTCTGAAGCTTTGGACACTCTGCGATTAGATCCACACCGGTTAATGTTTTAATAAAGCACAAACGCATTAGCATCGGCGCAAATGCTGCATCAATCATATTGAAGTCATGGCCGTTAAAGAAGTCACCTCCTGAGTGGACGGCTTCAATTTGACTTAATTTTTTCAAAATCACGTCTTGCTTCTCATCAAAACCAGCTTGATCTTTTGCCATCACCATTCCATGCATCGCAAAAACAATATCTGAACCAAAATTAATCCACGCACGATTTTTCGCTTTAACTAATGGGTCTTCAGGCTGAATGCTGGGCGGCGTAACTTCATCAACGTACTCTTGAATCACAGCCGATTCAAATAGAACTTCATCGCCTACTTTTAATACAGGAACCTGCCCTAAAGGAGAGATCGCTTTAAACCAATCCGGCTGATCATTTAAATCGATATAGGTAATATCAAAGTCAACATTCTTATGTTTTAAAACAATAACGGCACGTTGAACAAATGGACAAAGTTTGAAGCTGATTAATTCTAATTTTTGTGACATGTTAGTTTCCTCTGACAAAATCGTTTGAGACATCATACAAACTGCGTAGATAAGTTCAATAGCAGATTTGAAATAAGTGAATTTTATTGATTAAAGGTAATTTTTAAACTGACCAGGCCAGGTCAGTTTAAAATTGCCTTGTCTAAACAAAAAAAGCACTGAGATCACTCTCAATGCTTCTTCATAAATCGTTCAAACTGACTAGAAGTTAAATCTTATCGGCGTTCACTAACTCAGTAAACTTCTCATAAAGGGACTCTTTATCTTCTACCCGATCAGGGTCGGTAATAATCACGTCTAATGGGCAGACACTAATACAGGTAGGGTTATCATAAAAACCCACACACTCCGTACACAAGTCCGGATTGATCTCGTAGATTTTTTCTCCCATATAGATCGCTTTATTCGGGCACTCCGGCTCGCACATATCGCAATTTATACAGCCTTTAAGAATCTTTAACGCCATGATTAAGCTTGTGCCGCCGCACGGTTTTTAGCATCTTTTTCATCTTGCTTTTGCTTGATCTTTTTAGCCGCTGAATCACGTTTGACGTCACCGCCCCACGACTCATTGCGCATCACTAAACCAAACTTTAAAACCTCTTCCGATAGATCCTTAAATGGATTCGGGATACGCACTACCCAACCAGACCCCAATGCACAAGGAACATCTTCATCATGGTGGTTACGCATCTCTGGTAACACCATGGTTACATTTCCAGCAGGACTCATGATTTCAAGAGAGTCCCCGACACAGAACTTGTTCTTAACATCAATCTCTAAATAGCTTTGACCATCACGCTCACCAATACTGGTGACTTCACCCACAAAACGCTGACGGTCTGATTTAGACACGCCGTACTCATAGTTCTGGTATTCAGAATGCACGTGACGACGCAAGAAACCTTCGGTATAGCCACGACTGGCTAAACTTTCAAGATCTGCCAATAAGTTGGTATCAAACGGCTTACCTGCCAAGGCATCGTCAATCGCTTTACGGTATACCTGTGCTGTACGAGCGACATAATAGTGAGACTTAGTGCGCCCTTCAATCTTCAATGAGTGTACGCCCATTTCCACCATTTCTGGAATCAACTCAACCGCACGCAGATCTTTTGAGTTCATAATATAAGTACCATGCTCATCTTCATAAGCAGGCATAAACTCACCCGGGCGTCCCTCTTCTTCTAACAACATCATCTTGTCAGTGGTCGCGCCTTCACCTAGAGTTGGGGCAACCTGCTCAACATCTGGGTGTGTGTAATCAGCCATATCAGGCGTGTTTGATTCAATTGTTAGATCGGTAATATTCTCAATATTAGACACTTCAATTTTTGGAATACCAACCGCATCACCCGTCACATCTTCTTTAGCATCGTAAGTGTTGTAGTTCCAACGACAGGCATTGGTACAAGTCCCCTGGTTAGCATCACGTTTATTGATGTAACCAGAAAGCAGACAACGACCCGAATAGGCGATACACAAAGCACCGTGAACAAAGACCTCTAACTCCATCTCTGGAACCTTCTCACGAATTTCACGAATTTCCTGCATCGATAGTTCACGAGATAGCACCACACGACGTACGCCGTTCTGATACCAGAACTTAACCGTCGCCCAGTTCACGGCATTTGACTGAACCGACAGATGGATCTCTTGCTCTGGATATTCGGCATGCACCATCGCAATCAGACCTGGATCAGACATAATCAACGCATCAGGCTTCATTGCAATCACAGGCGCAATGTCTTTCATATAGGTATTTACTTTGGAGTTGTGAGCAGCAATATTGCTCACTACATAAAACTTCTTACCTAACTCATGAGCACGGTCGATACCCTTTTTTAGATTCTCTTCATCAAACTCATTGTTTCTAACACGTAAACTGTAACGAGGCTGGCCTGCGTAAACCGCATCGGCACCATACGCAAAGGCGTATTCCATGTTTTTCATTGTGCCAGCGGGCGAAAGTAATTCCGAATGAACGGTGTTTTCAAGTCTGTCTGCTTCCAAGGCAAAGCTCCTTTAAAATACGTGTTAAATAGTTGTCAATCAGAGTCTGATTAATTAAGTCGGGTATTCTACAACAAATCCCCTAATTTTTCTTGCCATAACAAGACTTTATCTTCGAAAGATAAACGAGCATTTGCAGGACTAGTGGAAGGCAAACTCAAATAGATTAAGTCGTCTGGTAAGTTTTGCTTTTTATTCACCTTCTTTTTAAATAGAGCTTCGGCTGCCTTTCCATTAAAGACCACGGTTTTTATGTTTGGATTTTGTCTAAAAACCCAATTAAAATCATTCGCTTCGGGTTGCTTTATCGCACTATCTAAGCTGCCTTTTCTTTCACAAGAGCTTAAAACATCCCACAAAAAGATACCTGCATTTTGTAAAGCTGAACGTTTGTCTGATTCGGTTGACAACTCTTGCTTAAGCAGTCTTTGCATAATCGGCCAAAAGGCATTTCTAGGATGGGCGTAATAAAAAGATTGATTTATCGACTCAACACTCGGCATCGTGCCTAAAATCAACAGTCGTGCATCCTCTGGAATAATAGGTTCAAAGCCTTTGCATAGCGAACTGTTCTTTTGTGTCTCTAAAGTTTCAACCATTTATCTTTATTCTATATTTAACTCTATTCACTTTTTTATGCTTAAACTAAGTAATTAGAGGTATATTCCATTAGTAAATATAAGTTATTATGTAATTATTTTTAGCTTTTCTGTGGGTAAACCATGTTGTCAAAGTCGATACCTAAATGGCCTCTTTTTTTACTGTTTGCTATACAGTTAACGTTACCGGTTGTTATTCATGCAGCAGAAAAAATCAATATTGGTATATTAGCGTTTCGTCCAAAACCCATTGTAGAAGCCAAATGGCAACCTTTAGTTCATTACCTTAACCAAAGAGTTAATGGTGTCGAATTTAAAATCAAAGCATTAAATTATACGGAACTTGAAGAAGCAATCGATCGAAAAAGCATCGATTTTGTTTTTACTAACTCGTCACATTTTGTACAACTGGCACACAAAACCAATCTCTCCTCTCCGCTCGCTACCTTAATCAATAAAAAAAGTGGTCAACCTGTTCGTAGCTTTGCAGGAACGATCTTAGTTAAAAATAGTGACACTCATATTCAAACCCTCAAAGACTTAGATGGAAAAATGATTGCCACACCGTCGATGAAGTCTTTTGGTGGTTTTAAAATGCAGGCCTATGAACTTCAGCAAGCTGGTGTCAATGTCAGCACCGATATCACCATCAAACAAACTAAAATGCCACACGACAAAGCCATTGTAAGCTTAATACGTGGAGAAGCGGATGCAGCTTTTGTTCGCAGTGGCGTGTTAGAAAGCATGGAAAAGTTAGGGAAAATCAAAGTTGGTCAACTGCGTGTTCTAAATTTACAGACCGAATCTAATTTTCCTTTTTTGACTTCGACACGTCTTTATCCAGAATGGCCTATTGCCGCCATGCCTCACGTTGGTGAGGCCTTAGCTGGCAGAGTAGCTGGTACTTTATTGGCTTTACCACATGACAGTCAGATTACCCGAGCAATCGGTATTCACGGCTTTAGAATCCCTGCTGACTATGAACCGATACGTGAGGTTTTAAGAACCTTAAGGGTATATCCTTATGACCAAACTCCAGAAATCACTCTAACGGATTTATGGGAGCAGCACCGTACTCAAATGGTTTCAGCGATTCTAGCGTTATCGATTATCAGTGTCTTAACAATACTGCTTTTCGGTTATAACCGTCGTCTACATGACAGTCATGAAAAGTTACAGGATTATAATGAATCCTTAAGAATTGCTGCGGTTGCCTTTGATACTCAAGAAGCCATTTTTATTACCGATAGCAGTGAACGTATCATCCGTGTTAACAACGCATTTACCAGAGTGACCGGTTATTCAGACAAAGAAGCCATAGGTAAAACCCCACGCATTCTAAACTCAGGAAAACACAGTAAACAATTTTATAAAAATATTTGGTTAGAGCTTAAAGCCAATGGTTACTGGCAGGGTGAAGTTTGGAACCGTCGTAAAAACGGTGACATCTTCCCTGTTGGTCAGACCATTACCACCATCAAAGATGAACACGGCGAAATCACCCACTACCTTTCCACCTTTGATGATATTAGTGTCTTTAAAGAGAATGAAGAACGCATTAAAAAACTCGCATTTTATGATCCGTTAACAGGCCTAGCCAATCGTAGGCTTTTGCATGATCACTTAAAACAGGCCCGAGCTCACAGTACCCGTAAAAAAGACTTCTTTGCATTACTGTTTATTGACCTTGACCACTTCAAAACCTTAAACGATACCTTAGGTCATGATTATGGTGATCAACTATTACAGCAAGTTGCCAGACGTTTAACTGAAACCGTTCGTGAAGGTGATACAGTTTCCCGTACCGGTGGTGATGAATTTATCATCTTATTAGAAGAACTGGGCGAAACTCAAGAAGAAGCAGCTCAAAACGCCAAAGCCACTGCAGGCAACCTGCTTACCCAAATCAGCGTACCTTACTTCCTTAAAGGGCATGAGTATCCAATTAGTGCCAGTATCGGAATAAGTTTGTATACCGACCATACTGAAACCATCGAAGAGATGATGGTCCGCTCCGACTTAGCCATGTACCAGGCAAAATCATCAGGTCGAAATGCAATTCGATTCTTTGATCTAAGCATGCAAGAATCGATTCAACATCGAAGTAAACTTGAAACCGAACTTCGCCAAGCCATTCAGCAGGAACAGTTTGTACTCTACTATCAACCTAAACTTAATGCTGAAGAACACATTTTAGGTTACGAAGCACTCATTCGCTGGAACCATCCTCAACAAGGTATTCTTGCTCCAAGCGCATTTATTGATATTGCAGAAGACAGCGGTTTAATCGTTGATATTGGCCAATGGGTATTAAAACAAGCCTGCTTACAACTGTATTTATGGAGTCAAACTGAGAAAACTAAACACCTTAGTATCGCGGTCAATATTAGTGAGCAGCAGTTACGCCGAGACAACTTTGTTGAATTAGTGACCCAAGTCATCGAGATCAGTCATTGTTCACCTTCAAAACTTCAATTAGAAATTACTGAAAGTTTGTTAATGAAAGAGATGAAAACATCAATCGATAAAATCAGCCAACTTCGTGCCTTAGGCATTACCTTCGCTATTGATGACTTTGGTACCGGGTACTCTTCATTAAATTATTTAAAAAAACTACCGATTGATTGGCTAAAAATTGATCAGTCATTTGTTAATGATATGTTGAATGACCCACAAGATGAAGCGATTGTAAAAACCATTCTGGCTCTATCAGAGACCTTAGGTCTTACAGTCATTGCGGAAGGTGTTGAAACCGAGCAACAGAAAAAACACCTAATTGAATTAGACTGCCCTATTCTACAAGGTTATCTGTTTGATAAGCCAAAACCCGTTAAAGAGTTAATCTATTCTCGTGATTAGAGTATTAGGTTTTAATTAGCGTTCTAGAAGACTAAAAGCAGGCCTGTTGACTAGGTCAAAATAACCAACAGGCCTGTTCAGTTTGAATTTAACTTATTTAATTGAGTTCAAAAATGTCGCCACACTCTCTTTAGATGTTAAAGAGTGAACTTCTTCAATCGTTAAAGCGTTTAGCTTATAGATATTCACGGCATCTTCTTGTTTAGGCCAATCTACTGTAGCCTCACCCTCTTTTTCTAAAGCAATCGAGAACTTATAATTTTTCATTTTTGGAATCGCCATAAACTTAGTAATCAAACTTGGCATCTGTGAAATATCAGCAACATACATCCAGTTTTTCGCTTGTAGATTTTCAATCCCCATCTCTTCAAGTTGAGTTTTTACCCAGCTACCGCCATCTTTGGTAGTAGAAAAGATTAACCACTGAACATCAGGTGTTAAAGACTGGGGTTGATCCCACTGGTCCATAAAAACTGTGGCATTTAATTTTTGTTCAGCTTGTACAACTGCTGTGAACCCTAATAATACAAACGCCAACATCCACTTTTTAAACATCTTTCTAATCTCCAAAATTAATAATAGTTTTCCAAACGCTACTATATGTAAAAGCATCAATACAATCCAATTAAATATCAAGGGTACACTGATAGTTTTTAACTATTGCTATGACTTAGCATTTATACCAGGCCTGTCCAGTTTTAAATTGACCTAAAATTGAACTTAAAAAGCCCATAAACAAGCCTATATGCTTATAAAACAATTCAAATTAACAAGGGGCTCGGCTATGGTATTATCAAGATTAACAAAAACTATACTGATACCAAGGAAATATGCTTTCTTTTTTTAAGGAAATACATCTCTATTTACTCTCTGAAAAAGATGACGTCAACGATTCTAAGGAGTATCGAAGACTGATCTTTGTAAAATTAGCACTGGGTATAGTCAGCACAATCTTACTGGCCTTTTCAGGACTCCATGCCTTTATTCTAGACAATGGACACGAATTGGTCGCGATCGTTGATTTTCTAGCCGCTCTTGTCACTATCTATGCCATTATTGATCTTAAAATCAATCAAAATATCGACCGAGCTGCCTTAATTGGTACTTCCAGTTTATTTATTTTCTTTATCACGTTTAGCTATCTGAATCAGAATGAAAGTTTTGGGCTTATATGGCTGATATTCTTTCCTGTTATTGCCATCACCATTAACCAAACTCAAAGAGGCCTGCGGTTTGCGCTTGTGTTTTTACTTGCCGTCTCTATTCTTGGTTTTTTAGGCATCGGTGAATGGCAGGATGGTGCTTGGGATCTTAAAAGCTTCTTACGTTTAAGCATTGCATTAAGTTTGGTTATTTTTGTTATGTACGTCCATGAAATCACCATGGATAAAGCACAAAAACAGGAACTCGATACCTTAAAGTTTTTTGAAGACTTTTCACTGATTGATGAACTTACTAAGATTGCCAACCGTCGTCGCATTAATGAACTGCTAGACATTGAATTTAAAAGGTCTAAACGTTATCAAACAACGTTTGCCATTGTTTTATTTGATATCGATCACTTTAAGCAGGTCAACGACACCTACGGACATTTAATCGGTGATGATGTTTTAAAAGCATTAGCGAAGCTTGTCTCTAACTCGATTCGAGAAACTGAAATGATCGGTCGCTGGGGTGGTGAAGAGTTTATGTTAATCTTAACGGAATCAGATCAAAATACCGCTTTTGCGGTTGCTGAAAAAATTCGTAGAATCATTGCTGAAACAGAGTTTGATGGCCTTAAAGAGAAACTAACCTGTAGCTTTGGTATTGCAGAATATAAGAAAGGACTAGTATTAGAAGAGATGATAGCACAAGCGGACCAGGCTTTATACCAAGCAAAAAGTCATGGTAGAAACCAAGTTATTGTGCACGGTAAACACCGTTAAAAATCTAACGGTTTTTCCTACTAATGCACAATGTTTTTAAACTCACTTAGAAGCGATTAACCCAGTTCAATAAACGAACTTTCTTGTGGAACAAACTCTTCTACTGTCTTTGCCCAAAGGTCGTATTCATCC
>JAYENR010000050.1:15818-21641 GCA_034722175.1 Pseudomonadota bacterium
TTTCAATAAAAACTAACCCATCAATTTCGGGTGCATCGGCCATAGAACGGGCAATCGCCCCCTGCTCGTCAATCTCATCTACTAGAACCTGCATCACTTGACCAACTTTGGCCTGCATTTTTTCTGCACTTATCTGTTGCTGCAATTGCATAAAGCGATCAAAACGGTCTTGTTTAACGTCGTCTGGCACTTGTTCTGCAATCTCATTCGCGGTTGCCCCTTCGACTGGAGAGTATTGGAAGCAACCCACACGATCTAGCTGTGCTTCAACTAAGAAGTCTAGAAGGTCTTGAAACTCTTCCTCTGTTTCACCCGGAAAACCGACAATAAAGGTGGAACGAATCGTTAGATTTGGAACTTGTTTGCGCCAGTTTTTAATACGTTCTAAAGTTTTTTCAACATTACCTGGGCGTTTCATCGCTTTTAACACACGTGCATTGGCATGCTGTAAAGGCATATCCAAGTATGGCAGAATTTTGCCTTCCGCCATTAACGGAATCACCTCTTCAACGTTTGGATATGGATAAACGTAATGTAAACGCACCCAAAAATTATCCACGCCACCCAACTCACCTAAGGCTTCCGATAACCCAACCATCGAAGTTTTAGTCGGTCGCCCTTCAGCAAATTCCGTTTTGTATTTAACATCCACACCATAAGCGGCAGTATCTTGCGAAACCACCAACAACTCTTTAACACCCGCTTCTTTCAGACGTTTAGCTTCAGCAATCACATCTGAAACCGGACGACTGATTAAATCGCCACGCATCGATGGAATAATGCAGAAAGTACAACGGTGGTTACAGCCTTCCGATATTTTCAGATAAGCATAATGTTTTGGAGTCAGCTTGATTCCCTGTGGCGGAACTAAATCAGTAAATGGATCATGTTGAGGAGGCATAATCACCTCATGCACCGCAGACACCACCTCTTCATATGCCGCTGGCCCGGACACCGCCAAAACCTTAGGATGAATTTC
Organism: Pseudomonadota bacterium; assembly: GCA_034722175.1. Taxonomy (GTDB): domain Bacteria; phylum Pseudomonadota; class Gammaproteobacteria; order Thiomicrospirales; family Thiomicrospiraceae; genus Thiomicrorhabdus. The sequence goes on from JAYENR010000050.1 coordinate 16,798, forward strand.
AGTAATTTGATCCTCTTTAGCGCCAAGACAACCGGTCACAATCACTTTACCATTCTCTTCAAGTGCTTCACCAATCGTATCTAACGACTCTTGGACCGCACTATCAATAAAACCACAAGTGTTGACGATAACCGCATCGGCATCTTCATAGGAGTTGGTTAAGTCATAACCTTCAGTGCGCAGTTGCGTCAAAATACGTTCGGTATCTACCGTGGCTTTGGGACAACCAAGACTGACGACACCGATGGTAGGTTGTTGTTTAGACATTTTATTCTCTCTTAAAATTCTTGTAATCGCGATATTTTAACTGATTCAATCAATCAAGAGAGAAAATGATTAGGAAGGAGCCACACTTGGCTGAGAAATTGGCAACCCCACCGTGATAGATTGGCAAAGTGTCTGCATTGCACAGCGCTGACACTGTTTTGGCTTACACAATTTAAGGCATAACGCTTTCAAATCATTCCGCGTTTCGATATCCAAACACTCAATCTCACTTGGATGAATCACACCTGAAGCCAATAAACGCTGCATTTGCTCAACCGTTAAATTAATATTCATGTTTTACCTCTTAAACTGTTATCTAACTTGATAATAACAGTGCAGCAAATTAAATGCAAACAATTATCATTTACATTTATTCAGGTAGATGTCTAAATTCTGATGCTTTTAAACTGAACAGGCCTGCTTCGAATTACTTCAATATCTGTAATGGTAGCAATTGAGCCTCAAATTCCAGATATGGTAGAGCCTGTTCAACATACTGATAAACCGCCTGACTTTCATCCTCATTCAATGTAATTTCGAACACCACCTGCTGCTTGAAACCTGAGACCTGTTCACGAATATCGGCTTTTTCAGCCAGCCCCTGATGGTGAGTTTGCACTAAATAACTGGTCAATTTTAAGCCGTGTTCTGGATAGGCCAGCAAGACATCACTCATCAAATCATTTAGGCTTTCATCTACAATAAATTTTAATAGACATGTTTGCATGTGGAGTCCTTTATACGTACTTAGCAAAACGTTTGAAGATAATAGGCAAGATCAATAACGTCAACACCGTTGAAGTTATTAGGCCACCTATCACCACGATCGCTAAGGGTTTTTGAATTTCAGAACCGGGGCCGTCTGCAAACAATAAGGGTACTAAACCTAAGGCTGCGATAGATGCGGTCATCAGCACAGGACGGAATCGGCGTAACGCCCCTTCTATCACTACCTGACTGATGTCTAATCCTTTCGCCAGTAACTGATTAAAGTAGGTCAGCATCACCAAACCGTTTAACACTGCAATACCCAACAGGGCGATGAAACCAATTGAAGCGGGAACCGACAAATACTCTCCGGTAATCCACAGTGCAAAGACCCCACCAATCAACGCAAAAGGTACATTCACCATCACCATCGCTGCTTGGGGTACGGATTTGAATGTGGTAAATAAAATTAAAAAGATAAGAATCAATGCTATCGGTACCACTATCGCTAATTTTTGAGCTGCACGCTGTTGATTTTCAAACTCGCCGCCCCACTCAAAATAATAACCAGCCGGAATATTAAGCTCACTGGCTTGCGCTTTGGCTTCATCAACAAAACCAACGAGGTCTCGCCCACTGACATTGGCAACCACCACCGCAAAACGTTTACTTTGTTCACGGTTAATCGCCACAGGCCCTTCTACCGACTCAACCTCCACTAACTGCTCTAACAGGACCGTTTTAACTCCGTTTGGAGTGTCAACTGTCACTGGGCGTTTGAGCATTTCAAAAGCCGAAGACTTAACCTCTTCCCCTCCACGAATCATCAATGGAATACTGCGAATGCCTTCATAGATAATCCCAGCTTCAATGCCGTTGACTTGGGTTTTAAGAATATTCTGAACCTGGTTGACACTCACACCTAAACGACCTGCCATGTCCTTTCTGACCTTCACTTGCAGGTACTGTAACCCATCGTTGGTTGCGGTAAACACATCTTCCGCGCCTTCAATGCCTTCCACCATCGTGACCATCGCTTTGGCTACTTGATTTAACTCTTCTGGGTTATCTCCAAAAATTTTAATCGCGACATCGCCACGAGCCCCTGTTAACATCTCGTCAACACGCATCTGAATTGGCTGAGTAAAGGCGTAATTAATTCCAGGGAATTGAGCATCAATCACTTTACGAATCTCTTCAATCAACTCCTCTTTACTGCCCATACGCCATTCATCTTTAGGTTTTAAGACAAAAAACGAATCCGTATCGTTCAAGCTCATTGGATCCATTCCAATCTCATCCGAGCCAACACGAGCCACAATTCGTATTACCTCTGGCACTTCTTTCATGATCGCCTGTTGAATCCGCATATCCATGGCAGTAGAACTTTCTAAACTAATCGAAGGAGTTTTCTCGATCTGCACAATAATATCCCCTTCATCCATTTGAGGAATAAAGGTTTTACCGACTTGAGTATAGACCAGGACTGTTAGGATTAAAGCCACAACGGCTCCAAAAATCACCTTACGATCATTTTTCAGGCTCCACTTCAAAACGGGTTGATAAACCGCCAGTAATTTACGAATCAACCACGGTTCTTGATGCGAGGGTTTGCCTAAGATCATAGCGGCAAAAGTGGGAATCAAGGTTAAGGCTAAAATCAACGAGCTTCCCAATGCAAAAATAATGGTTAAGGCCACAGGAATAAATAACTTACCTTCTAGACCTTCGAGCGTTAACAATGGTAAAAAGACCGTCATAATTATCAAGATACCTGCAATAACTGGAACGGATACTTCTTTTAAAGCTCGAAACACAATATGCATATCTGGCAATTTACCTTGAGTTTTTTGAGCGTTTTTCTCCTGATGAGAAACTATATTTTCAACCACTACCACCGCAGCATCCACTAAGATACCGACGGCAATCGCTAACCCGCCTAATGACATTAAGTTGGCTGAAAGGCCAAACCAACGCATTAAAATAAAGGTCATTAAAGCGGCTAAAGGTAAAATCAACGCCACCGCAATCGCCGCACGCACATTGCCTAAAAATACCAGTAGAATCAATAGCACTAATACAATCGCTTCCAATAACGCTTTAGAGACCCCAAAAATGGCGGTATCCACTAACTCTGCACGATTGTAAAACACGCTGATACTGATACCTTTTGGTAGTGCAGACTCAAGACCTTGCAAACGCTCTTCAATACCTGCTACGACCTCACGTGCATTCGCCCCTTTAAGCGCCATCACCAATCCTTGAACTGCTTCGCCCTGTCCGTTTTGGGTCACCGCTCCATTTCGATAGAGTGCATCAATTTCAACTTTCGCGATTTGTTTAACTGTAATCGCCACGCCGTTGTTAAACGCCACAACCGTGTTTTCAATGTCTTCAATACTGGTTAGATTACCTTCGGTTCTAACCAATAGAACCTCTTCACCCTGCTGTAAACGCCCAGCACCATCGTTTTTATTATTACTCTCTAAGACATCAATCAATTTACTTAACGGAATTTGATAAGCAAATAACTGTTGATAGTCAGGCTTGACCACGTAAGCACGTGCAAATCCACCCAACACATTCACATCGGCAACCCCAGGAACCGAACGCAATGCGGGACGAATCACCCAATCTAAGAGATCACGTTTCTGCATATTATCTTGCGTGTCGCCTTCAATGGTAAACATGTAAACATCACTGAGCGGAGTCGATAACGGTGCCATTCCCCCAGTGACACTGGCAGGTAAATCCAGATTATTTAACCGTTCTGAAACTAACTGACGTGCCCAGTAGATATCGGTTCCCTCGGTAAAGTCCAAGGTGATATCCGCCAATCCATATTTAGCTAATGAACGCAAAACCTGCTGATTAGGTAATCCTAACAACTCCAATTCAAGCGGCGCAATAATGCGTTGTTCCACTTCAGAAGGCGTCATACCAGGGGCTTTAAAAATCATTTTCACCTGTGCAGGTGAAACATCAGGAAAGGCATCAATGGGTATTTTCTGGAAGGCCTGCCAACCACCCGCGATAATCGCAAAACCAATTAACAGAACTAACGTTCGTTGAATCAGAAAAAACTGTAAGAAACGAGATAACATCAATAATTTCCTTATTCTTCCGCTTCAGAAGCGTCTAAAGCAGACTTGATTGCGGTGCTGCCTTTTACAAACACACCCTTAACTCTATTAGCTTGAAGATTTGGACGGTAAAAAAAAGCTCATCGTTAACAATGCTCTGTACTGTAATCAAAACTGATTCAATACCCTTGTCGGTATCCACAAAAATAATCTTGTCCGTTCCTAACTGACTCAATGCGCTGGCGGATACTTGATAGACTGGTTTTGTATTCAAAAACTGAATTTGGTTTAACTGACCTTTGATAATTGAACGATCAGGATTGGCAACACGAATATGTACATCAATGGTTTGGGTTATCTCATCAACCTCAGAGTGAATATGTGCAATCTCTCCCATGATATTTAGCTGAGGAAACTTAACCGCTTGACCTTCATGTAACTGAGTTGAAACGGCTTTCGAAACATAAGCTTCAAAAACAATAGGATCTGTTTCACCTAAAGAAACCAACACCTGTCCTGCTTCGACATATTGATTTATTTTTACTTCTAAATCATAGACCTGCCCCTTAACATGAGAAACTACCTGAAGTTTAGGTGATTGCGTTTTCTGAGTTTTTAGCAACTCTGAAAGGCTCTTTTCATTCATACCTGCCAATTGCAGCTCGAAAATTTTATGCTGTTTTTCAGCCTTAAGTAAAAGTGGAACTTCTTCAGTTAAAAACCTAAATAGTATTCGAGCAGAAGTTACCAAGCTTCAGGCTGAAAAACAGCATAAAATTTTCGAGC
>JAYENR010000051.1:0-21583 GCA_034722175.1 Pseudomonadota bacterium
CAATAAACAAGCACCTCAAATCGTATTGCTTCAAGGTGTCTCTGGTTCAGGAAAAAGTTATTTTTCAAAACAGCTAGTTCAACAGCTAGATGCCGTTGTCATCAGTTCTGATATTGAACGTAAACGACTCTTTGGAATCAAACCAACGTATCGAGTGTCTGAAAATGACAAAAAAGAGCTCTATTCTGACGAAATGAGCCGAAAAACTTATCAACGATTACAAGATCTTGCAAAACAAATCAGTCAATTTGGTTTATCGGTCATTGTCGATGCTACTTTTCTTAAACAGGTACATCGTCAGGCTTTTTATAATTTAGCAGAACAACTTGCTTGCGGCTGTAAACTCATCTACATCGATTCTGACTCACAAACGGCTGAACAGGCGATCGAACAGCGTCTGCATTTAAATAATGATCCATCTGATGCTGATGCTCAGGTAATGCAACGTCAGCGTGAAGTGTTAGAGACACCAACAGAAGACGAAGTAGCTTTAACACTTAAGGCCAGTGAGTTACGAAAGTTTTTTCCTGATGATTTAATTCAAGAATTCCTGTTTTAGCCGATAACTACTTTAACCCTTCTAACATGACGTTAAAGGTATCTGGTTACAAGAGTTTAAACAGAATGATCAAACCCTATTTACAAATTTGTCTCTTAACCTTTCTGGCAGTCTACCCCTGGCAACTAAGCCATGCTGCTGTAGAAGAAGGTGTGGTTGATTTAAACAAAGTCACTGTTTTAGGAATTGAACCTACCAGTTACAACATCGCTAAAGTACGGGAACATCTTTGGAATATTGGTGGTTTTTTACAGGCGCGCTCGACTATTCGTCAACGCAATGTTGATAAATTTTTTGCTTGGTCTCGTATTCGTGATAGTTATTATCTAGAGTTCCGTTATAACCATATTGGTAATGTTACCTCAGTTAAACGTCTATATCGCCCCTACTCTACTGAACAAACTAACCGTCGTTCTGCCATTACAACTAAAGATGTGGCACTTGAGCTCACTGCTGATCTTGGGCAGCCGCATTCAACACAAAGAAAAGGCTGGGGAGGCACTTTAGCGTATTCCAGTTTTGTGTGGGAAGATGATAATATGAGAATTGTTGTGGATCGTGAAGGCAGTGAAAAACTTGGCAATGTATTTGTTGAGTACACAGTTAAAAAAGAGTCACCTTATGCTATCGCTCAAATAGAGTAAGCTCAAATAGTTTTTAAAGGCGTTAATATGGATGTTTCAGCATCGGCAAACAGTATTGCTTTACAAGGCATAAACCAAGGCTTTGAACGATTGGCTGAGAATACTCAAAAGATCATCAAGCCGGGGAGCGAAGAGCTAGAGACTGCGTTAATCGATAATAGACAAGCCAGCACCCAGGTTCAAACCAGTGCCAAAGCCTTAAAAACCTATGATGATATGATTGGAAGCATTATCGATATTATGGCGTAACCACTTGTTTAACTATGATTTCTGATTTTTTAACACCGCACCTTCTATAAAGGTTTTAATGATTCCTACCGACTCATCTAAATGCTGAAAAGCGTGGTCTCCATCTTCAAATACCTTAGTCATTTGTAGTGGGTTATCTGTTTGGTAACGATTAAATGCATGTTGATATGGAATCACTTCATCGCCTTGATCAAGCAGTAACAGACTTTCAATCTGCTTATTTGGTAACTGATAATATGCTTTTAACGCTTCTCGATAGGACTGGTCAATATTAATGACTTCGTCAGTGTGTTTATTAAGATGTTCACCTGCATAATCTTCGAATAAGTTTACGGGATCTAACGCTGGATTAATCATAATAAATGGCTTATTAAACTGGTGAGCTAAATGCTGAGCGTAAAAACCTCCCATTGAAGAACCTGCAAGAAACCAGTTGTTATTTGAACTGAGCAGGCCTGCTTGGTTTAAAAAGTCTATTAAAAATTGAACCGTTTCATGAGGGTCTTTCATTGGATAACTTGGCGTTAAAACTTGACACGATGCTATTGAATGATCGGCAGTGATTAATCCTGGCAAATTCTGTTTGAACCACTGGCCTTTGTGGCTGTGTTCGCTGCTCAAAAAGCCATGTAGATATACGCATATACACCCTGTCATTCTGTTAAAATTCTCCTATGCATAAATCACCTAAAATCGTTCAGCGTCAGATCAATCAGGAAGTCTATGAAGCCAGTAAAGCACTTGGCCTTTCTGATCTTCAAGCACGCTTAGTTGCTCAACGCAAAAAAGACACCAATAATCTCGCTGAAACGGTTTTCCCCAAATTAAAACACATTCAACACCCTGATCAATTAAAAAATTCATATCAAGCTGCATTAATGATCAGTGAGGCCATACAATCGGATGGCGTGATCGTTCTCGCTACGGATTATGACACCGATGGTGTCACCTCTGCTTGGGTTGCCATGACAGCTTTGGTTGACTTTTTTAATGTACCGAAGGAGCGTGTTAAGCATGTGATTGGTGATCGTAAAACCGGCTACGGCATTACTGATGAAGTGGTTGAGCGAATTTTAGCCATTGAAGAACCGATTTCACTGGTGATCTCAGCCGACCAGGGTTCAAGTGATGAACCGCGTATTAAACGTTTGAAAGAAGCTGGCATTAAAGTTTGTGTCACCGATCATCACCAGATGCCTGTTGAAGGCCCGCCTGAAAGTGCCGCTATTACGGTCAACCCCCAACAAGAAGACTGTGAATACGATAAAACTGTGGCGGGCTGTTTTGTGATCTTTTTAGTCATGACGCAAGTTCGTAAAGTGTTAATTGAACAAGGCCAGCTGCCTAAAGGTGCCCCCTCATTAAAGGCTCTGTCTTTAAACGTTGCATTAGGCACCGTAGCAGACAGCGTCAGCTTGCAAAGTCCGAATAACCGAGCCATCGTACAAGCGGGTTTACAAGTAATTAACCAATTCAACGTTCCTGCTTGGCAGGCGATGCAACAACTCAATGATAACCAAGGGGAGCCATTTAATGCCGAATACCTGGGTTTTCAAGTTGCGACACGTATCAATGCGGCGAGCCGTGTGAGTGATGTGACCACGGCCTTTCATTTCTTAACCTCACAAACCTTAGAAGAGGCTCAGTTACATTTAACTCAACTGGACGAAGACAACTTTGATCGCCGTGCTCAACAGCAGACGATGTTAGAAGATGCGCAGAACATTGCTGCGAGCATGTATCACCCTAATAAATACAGTCTGGCAGTGCCTTTGCAGGGTAATGCTGGCATTCAAGGAATTATCGCCACTCGAATAGGCGAACAGTTTGGTCTGCCTTGTGTCGCCATGACTGACCTTAAGGATGGTAACTTAGCTGGCAGTGGACGTGCAATTGTGCCAAACCTCGATCTGCGTGAAGCCTTTCAGTGGATGTCTGAAAAAGATCCTGAGCTATTTATTTCAATGGGGGGCCATGCGGGTGCTGCTGGCTGTATGATCCCGCTGGATAAATATGATGTATTTGCTGAACTATTTGAAATAGCGGTTAAAAACCAGTTTGGTGATGAACCACCTGTACCGATTATTGAAACGGACGGTGAACTCATTGATGAAATGCTAGTGCCTGATTTAATTACTCATCTCAATGCATTGGAGCCATTTGGTCGTGAATGGCCACAAGCCGTTTTTTCAGGGAATTTTGAGATTATTCAAATTAGAGCAGTTGGTCAAACCAAAACCCATCTCTCTTGTAAACTTAGAACGCAGAGTGGCAAGCTTATTCAAGCCATCTATTTTAATGCTAAACAACATCAAGATGAGCCTACCCTATTTAGTCCAGGGGATTGGGTTCATGGAGTTTATCAACCGAGCTTAAACCATTTTGGTGGCCGTACCAGTCTCCAGCTTCGGTTGCAGTGGTTGCAGCAAGCTTAAACCTTTGTCAGAAGTCGCACAGGTTTCATGCTATCTTCATACTTGACTCATAGCTTGATTGATATAATTAATACCCACATAAAATTTATAAATGAGGAATAGTTATGGAAAACAACCCTACCGGTCTAACCAAACTTCAATATTTCCCCGCAAGCTTTTTTGGCATGATTATGGGAATGACGGGATTAACCATCGCCCTACTGAAAGCGGAATCTGTTTTTGGTTGGAGTATTCAACCAGGTCAGTATTTATTGGCACTGGTTGTAGCCTTGTTCACTGTGATGCTACTGGCTTATGGTTATAAGGTGGTGCGTTTTAAAGCCCATTTTAATGAAGAGGCTCGCCACCCAATCAAGATGAATTTTCTACCTGCAATTGCGATTAGTTTATTGTTACTGAGCATTGCTTTTTGGAATATTGAGGAAGTGAAAACCTCATTTAATCTTTGGATTTTAGGGGCTTCATTACAGCTGATTTTAACCTTGTGGGTTCTGTACAACTGGATTCATCATGACTTCTTTAAGATTGAACACTCTAACCCCGCATGGTTTATCCCAATTGTAGGTAATATCATTGTGCCAATTGCCGGCGTGCATCACGTACCCACTGATATTAGTTGGTTCTTCTTTGCGATTGGAATTGTATTCTGGCCAATTCTTAAAGCGGTCTTGTTCTACCGTTTGATTTTCCACGCACCAATGCCTGAAAAGTTAATTCCTACACTGTTTATTTTTATTGCACCACCGGCGGTTGGCTTTATCTCTTATATGGCTCTTATGCATGGTCAAATTGATGCTTTTGGTAAAATCTTGTACTTCTTTGCACTTTTCTTTACGCTGTTTTTGCTGTTCTCAATCAACAAGTTTAGAGGTTTAAATTTTGCTCTGTCGTGGTGGGCTTACACCTTCCCTCTTGCAGCAATGTCAATTGCTTCTTATGTAATGGCTCATGTATCTGGTAGTGGTGTATACAACTGGATTGGATTAGCGATTATGGCAGTATTAATTATTATGATTCTATGGTTCTTCTTTAAGACCTTTAAAGCCGTTGTTAACCATAAAATCTGTACCGCTGAACACTAAAACACTTCAAGGCCTGTTTTTACTTAAAGCAGGCCTGCTCAACTTCTGACAACTTATACTCCCATTTTCTAAAACCAACAGCGTTAGTTTGTCAGCACGTTTCTGGAAATATTATGAAAACCTATTTAGATTGTTACCCCTGTCTTATGCGACAAGCACTGCAAGCCTCTCGCTTTGCAAAACTCAGTGAATCTGCCCAACAATCGATACTAAAATCGGTCATGCAGTCACTTTTAGAGCTACCTGAAGGTACCAGCCCACCCGTCATCGCCCAACTCATACATCGGATCGTTCGAGCTGAATCTGGTCATAGCGATCCATACCGAGCGGTAAAGATAACCAGCACTCAAAATGCCTTAAATTGGTATGAACGGTTACGAGTCCAAATTGATGAAGCGAGTGATCCGGTCGACCTCGCCATCAGGTTAAGCATTGCTGGTAATATTATTGATTTCGGTATCTCAGACCACTATGACCTCGAAGACAGTATTCATCGTGTTATCACTCAAGCATTGGCTGTTAACGATATAGACAACCTTAAAACCCGATTAAAAACAATTACCTCGGTGCTCTATTTGGGTGATAATAGCGGAGAAACCGTCTTTGATCGACTTTTGATTGAAACCTTGGTCAAGCACTATCAACTTCCGGTCACCTATGTCGTCAGAGGCTCTGCAACAATTAATGATGCCACTTACCTAGAGGCGAGTGAAGCGGGTTTGGATAAGGTTTGTTCTAAAATTATTGATAATGGATCAGATGCACCCGGCACACTGCTTGAGGACTGTTCAAGCGAATTTGTGACACGTTTTAAACAAGCTGAATTGATTATTGCTAAAGGACAAGGGAACTTTGAAAGCTTGAGTGGGATTGATGCACCGCTGTTCTTTTTGCTACAAGCAAAATGTAATGTCATAGCCAATGAATTAGGGGTTAAAGAGTTTGATTTAATCGTCAAAGGGCCAACTGGCTAGCGGGAAAGTCATGTTTTTAAAACGCCCGATTACCAAGCGTTTTAAATTCATATCGGCCAAATTTAGTTGGCTAGATGCGTTAAAATTCAAGAACTGATCCAACTTGAAAGACAAATGCTTGCTCAGGATAACGGGTTAAAAATCGAGCGGAAACCGGCAGGCCTGTGCAGTGTGAAAAGCCAATTTTTGGTATCTTTTCCACTCTTTTTTCAGTTGCCATTAATCTTTTTTCAGATGCTTTAGCTAAGTGGGTTCCTCCCATCATCGCGTATATGTCTTCATTTGGAAATTTCTTTTCGATTTGGTTTAAGGTATTTATAACACCTGCATGGCAACAGCCTAATAAAACCACCATGCCTTTTGACGTTTTAACAACTAGGCTCATATCATCCTTAAGAGGGTCTTTTACCATCGTGCTACAACGAGTCGATGTGCAGACTTTTAAACGTTCGTCTCCTTCATCTTCTAAAGGCTCCAATCTTGGGATTTCCCCTGTGGTAGAAATCGCATCTGTGACTTCAATGACTTCTGAGTTGAGATGCCATGTGACATTAACCAATGACTCTTTAGAAAACGGCATATCAACGGGCTTTAGTGAACCATCAGGCCGCTCACTAAAGCGTTGATTAAAAACATCTGGATGACCATAAATAGGTCTTGGACCGATTAACTCTATAAGTGCCTTTAATCCGCCTGTATGGTCGTAGTGCCCATGACTTAACACAATATTGGTAATACTATGCGGGTCAATATTTAGCTCTTGCATATTGTGTAATAACACATCGCCAGACTGACCCGTATCAAACAGTGTCACATTATTACCTTCTTCAATTAACACAGACATGCCATGCTCTCCCCAAAAACGGGAGCTTAAAGCAACAGAATTTTCAACGAGACAGGTGATTTTGATTGACATAAGAGAAACCTCTAGTGGTTTGAGTTAACTTAAATTCGATTTTTAAAACGCCAGAAACGTTTTAGGTGCTTGGGCTCTATATGGTAGCGATACCCATCCCCTAATTCTAATAATAGAGAGTGTACTTCTTTATTCTTAAGCCCTTTTAAAAGTGGTTGTAACCACTCTTCCTCCAGCCATTTAACACTCTCCAGCCACTGTTCCAGTGTTAAATTAGCTAAATTTTGATGCAAAATAGTTGGCATTAGTAAGTGCTGTTCACTGTTTGAATCTAAGCAGGCCTGGTAGGTTTCTGGAAACGTTGAGTTTTGTGAACCTGTCAGCTTAGCTAAGCCTTTTAAATAAGCATTATCCGACCAAATTGTAGCAGATTGACGTTGCAGAATGTTTGACTGATCAAGTTGGCCCTCTCCCCATAACCAAACACCATTAATTTCCGGTAACCCTTTGTTGCGACGCTCTTCATTCACCTCATGACTAAAGAATAACATAGAGGCTTCATTCAACAGTTGTCGCCAATATTGTGCGGCATGCCCTGTTGGGTATCTATCATCCAAATGACCATATTTAACCTGATCAAGTGGCGTGGTATGAATATCAACGACCTGCTTAATACGTAAAAACCAATCGGTTGGTGAGCCATATTCAATCGCAACCTTATCTTGTTCAAAGTGTTGGTTAAAAGCTGTAATTAAAGCTTTAGCTTCCTCTTCTTGAATATTAAGGTCTGCAGCAGGGATTAATACCAATGTATCTCGATCTGGAATCATCTGGATAGGATCGATCTTAATCCAAAATTCATTGGCATCAAAATCGTCTAAAAAACTGGCCGCCATCGATGCTGCAACAGGTAAAGCTTGAGGTTGATGGAACAGATTGCTGGCGGTTGCATAAAAGTCTTTCGTTTTATTGGTTAAGACAGACTGAGTAGGAAACAGATCGGCCTTTTTAAGCAATGTCTTAAGCGCAGGCAATTTCAATTCTGACCAGGCCTGGTCAGCTTCTTGAATGCGTTGTTTATTTAAAAAGTCTGGTATCCATAGGGTAATGGCTTTACTCATTGATTTGCTCAACTTTAATGAATATCTTAATAAAAAACCGGGATAAACCCGGTTCTAAAATACGCTCGATTAATAATGTAATCTATTGAAATCCAATAACTTTAAGCTAAAAAGTTAAGAATCTCTTTTTCAATATCATTTTTATCAATCACAACGTCTTGGGCAATTTTTTGATCAAACAAGGCACTGATTTTTGCCGGAATCTCAACCCCTGCCTTTTCAGCAATCAGCTTTAAAGCATCAATATCATGTAAGCCTTCTTGATCAGAAAGTGCTGCTGCAATCATGGGTGAGAACTTAGTCCACTCAGCGGTTGAGTATACAATGGTTTTCAGTGCTTTATTACTGCGGCAGGTATCATTGGCTTTAAAACAGGTCGCTGTATGAGGATCCATTAAGTATCCTGCTTCAAATGTCTGTTTAATGTAGTCACTGCCCTCTTTATCGGTACAGAAGTCAGCCGAGAAGATGGTTTGTAATTGAGCCAGTTCATCACTGTTTAAAGCATAGTGCTTATCGCTATCCAATGACAACATCAACTCTTTGGTACGCTCGGCACCAAACATATCAAACAGAATACGCTCGATATTAGAAGACTTCAGAATGTCCATCGCTGGCGATGTGGTTGGAATCACACCTAAATCACGTAGGTCATAAACCCCCGTATTGATAAACTTGGTCAATACATTGTTGTTGTTTGAAGCGATCAAGATTTGCTCAACAGGCAAGCCCATTTTAAGTGCGTAATAACCGCCTAATGCATTACCGAAGTTACCACTCGGAACATTCAAATAAACTTTGTCGCCCATTTGAATCGCATCTTGACGAACCAGTTCTAAATAGCTGTGGACGTGGTATAACGTTTGGAAAATAATACGCCCAAAGTTAACCGAGTTGGCAGCAGAGAGAGAGATTCCGCTCTCTTTTAACGTCGCTTTAAAAGCATCAGACGTTAACAGCGTTTTTAATGCACTTTGTGCATCGTCAAAATCACCCTTGATTCCAATCACTTTCAAATTTGCGGCATCTTCAGTCACCATTTGTAATCTTTGGACGTCTGAGGTTCCGCCTTCTGGATACAAACAAGCCACCATGACATTATCTTTACCACGGAAAGTATCCAAAGCAGCCGGCCCTGTGTCACCACTGGTCGCAGCTAAAATAAGGTATTTCTCATTACGTGCTTGAGCAACAGCAGACAGAACCGTACCAAATGGTTGTAACGCCATGTCTTTAAAAGCACGTGTCGGCCCGTGATATAGCTCACTAACATAAACATCATCCGTGACTTTTACAACAGGAACTGGATTGTTTTTATCGTCAAATTCGTCATATAAACTTAAGGCTGAATCAATTACCGCTTGATCGATATCCACTTCAAATTTAGCCAAAATTGCCTTAGCTAAAGTCTTATAGTCTGAATTAAGGTGCTCTTCTAAAAAAGATTGACCTAATTCAGGTAAGTGCTCGGGTGAATATAGTCCACCAAAAGAGGACATAGGGCTTAAGATAGCCTGTGAAAAAGTGATCTGTTTAGGTAATTGACCGTCATTACCGCGAGTTTCAATAAAGTTCATATAAGGTCCAATGCCATTAAGCAAGTGATCGGAATAATCGGATTTTAAATGCTTGCTGACAAAATTGGTTTATCAGCAAGATTAGGAGTCTGGTTTGAATGATAGAGTGTATCTGGATTAAGAACCCAGTGCATCTACACGAATACGCATTACTTCACCGTCAATATCATCTAAAGATTGCAACGTAGTTAAAGCAGCATTAAGGTCTGACTCTTTAACAATATTGGTAATCATGACCAGAGTTGCATCTTCAGGGTTTGAAGTACACGGCTCCTGGTGTAAAAGTTCGATGCTGATATTTGAGTCGGCTAACACAGAGGTGACTTTGGCTAACACGCCAGAATGATCTTTGGCAAAACAACGGATATAGTAAGCCGTTTGAATCTCTTCAATTCCGACTACAGGCGCTTGCTGTAATTGATCTGCTTTGAAACCTAAGGCAGGTACTTGATCTGCTTTAGGTTGATCTTGCCAGCGAATCACATCAACAATATCTGCGACCACCGAACTTGCTGTTGGACCGGCACTCGCACCTGGACCGTAATACATCGTTGGACCAACGTGGTTGCCAAATGCCATGACCGCGTTCATTACGCCATAAACATTGGCAATCAACACCTCTTTTGGCACCATAGTCGGGTGTACACGCAGTGAATAACCCGCTTCAGTGCGGTTAGCGATACCTAAATGCTTAATTTCATACCCTAACTTTTCCGCAAAACGTATGTCATCAGCAGAAACCTTACTGATTCCTTCTGTATAAACCTTGTTAAATTGCAGTTCAATACCAAAAGCGATGGAAGCTAAAATAGTGAGTTTATGGGCCGCATCAATGCCTTCTACGTCAAAGGTAGGATCTGCTTCAGCATAACCAAGCTCTTGAGCCACTTTTAGCACTTTGGCAAAGTCAGCCCCTGGTTTTTTCATCTCAGTTAAGATGTAGTTTCCAGTCCCGTTGATAATACCGGCAACCCACTCAATTTCATTAGCTGCCAAGCCTTCACGAACCGCTTTAATGACTGGAATACCACCGGCAACCGCCGCTTCATAGGCAACGATAACGTTGTTCTCGTCAGCTAACGCAAACAGTTCATTACCAAACTCAGCAATCAGTGCTTTGTTTGCAGTGACAACGTGTTTGCCATTTTTAATCGCTGCTTCCAGTAACTCTTTCGCTAGGCCAGTTCCCCCCATTAACTCAACCACAATATCCACATCAGGATGATTGACAACCTCTTGGGTATTATCGGTTAGTTGAATGCCTGTGGTATCTACATCTCTTGGGCGGTTCAGGTCTCTGACAGCAATAATGGCAACTTCAATCGTTTGGCCTAGGCGACGCTGGATTTCCGGTAAGGTATTTTGAAGAATATCAACGGTTCCACCACCAACGGTTCCTAATCCTAATAAGCCTACTTTGACTGTTTTCATGCTTTATTTTCCTAATGCTGTGTAATTGTGAGACCTATAGGGTATAGGCCTCAGAGTATTAATCTTGTTTTATTAGACCGTCTTTACGGAACATATCGCGAATTCCACGAATCGCTTGACGAGTACGGTGTTCATTTTCAATCAAACCAAAACGAACGTGATCATCACCATAATCACCGAATCCAATACCTGGAGAGACCGCTACTTTGGCATCCGTTAGTAACTTTTTAGAGAACTCGATTGAGCCCATCTCTTTGTACTCTTCTGGAATGGGAGCCCAAACAAACATGGTCGCTTTAGGTGGTACAACAGGCCAACCAACTGAGTTTAAACCATCACAAAGTACATCTCGACGCACTTTATACATGTCACAAATTTCTTGTACACAATCCTGCGGCCCTTCTAAAGCAGCAATTGCAGCGACTTGAATGGGGGTAAAGGTTCCATAATCCAGGTAAGATTTCATACGTTTTAAAGCGTTGACTAAGACTGGATTACCCACCATAAATCCAACACGCCAACCCGGCATATTGTAACTTTTAGAAAGTGTATAGAACTCAACCGCGACGTCTTTAGCCCCTTCCACTTCCAAAATTGAAGGTGCTTTATAACCATCAAAGACGATATCTGCATAGGCTAAATCATGTATCACCCAAATTCCGTGTTCTTTAGCAATCGCGATTACTTTTTCGAAAAACTCTAGTTCAACGGTTTGAGTCGTCGGGTTTCCGGGAAAGTTTAAAACCAACATTTTAGGTTTTGGCCAAGTTTCTTTTATCGCTCTTTCAAGCTCTTCAAAGAAATCAACATCCGGTGTCATTTTAACGTGACGAATATCTGCTCCAGCAATCACAAAGCCATAAGGGTGAATTGGGTAAGCGGGATTAGGAACAAGAACGGTATCGCCCTTATCAACCGTCGCCATCGCCAAATGCGCCAAACCTTCTTTAGAGCCAATAGTCACAACGGCTTCAGTTTCATGATCTAGATCGACATCGTATTTGGTTTTGTACCAGTTACAGATCGCTTTACGAAGACGGGGAATCCCTTGAGAAACAGAATAACGGTGAGTGCCTTCACGCTGAACCACTTCGATTAGTTTATCGACAATGTGTTTTGGTGTGTCTTGATCTGGATTTCCCATACCAAAATCGATGATGTCCTCACCTCTGCGTCTTGCTTCGGCTTTTAATTCACCAACAATGTTAAATACGTAAGGAGGGAGTCTTTTAATTCTCTGAAAATCTTCTACCACGAACTGAGCCTTCATTAAGCCACGCAAAAAGCGTCTAAATAAGAATTTTTTATAATCAAATAATTTTACAGAAACTATTTGTTTCGTCAATTGATAATATTGATTAAATCCGCTTTAATAGTGCTTTTCGGGTCGTTTAACCTGATATCGTAAAATCAATGAATTAAGATGGATTATTATGAAATTTACCGAACACCGTGACTCCAATGTTTATGCCGTGAAACACTATGAACCTGATGCGGTGAAAATTAATGATCAGTTACTTAATGATAGTTGTTATTTAAACCAAAAAGAACTGGTAAAAGAGTGGGGTTGCCATCAAGTAGCAGACTTAAATACGGAACTGTTAGACCAGCTGTTAAGTTTAAAACCAGAAGTGATTTTATTAGGAACGGGAGAAACTCAGATTTTTCCTGATCCCCAATTATTTGCTTACTGCTCTCAACACGGAGTTGGTTTGGAAGTAATGAATAATCTAGCCGCTTGCCGAACCTATAATGTTTTAACGACGGAAGATAGAGAGGTGGTTTTGGCGTTAATTATGCAAAAGAAGTGATTATTTAAACAGTCTTTTAATATCGACCTTTTTGCCTTTGTAACGGGCTTCGACATACAGTTTCGGACGTTCAGTTAAGCCAGTGCCACCGGACGTGGCGATACGTTGCCCCGCTTTAACCTGCTGCCCTTCTTTAACTTGTACCATGCTGTTGTGAGCGTAAACACTCATGTGCCCGCTCGGGTGTTTAAGCATGACCATTAAGCCATATTGCATAATCGCATTACCCACATACACCACCTCACCATCCGCGACCGCAAGAACTTGCATACCAGGAAAGCAGTTAATCGACAGACCTGTGATACCTGCACTGTCCCTTAAAAAACGGTGCTCTAACTTTTGCTCCATCGGCCACTGCCAACTGGCTTTTTTATAGCTATTTTTAATCTGTGCTCTATTTGGTAATTTATTCTGAACAGGCCTGGTTGCAACAACCGAGCCATCAGATTTTAGAATTGATAAGGTTTGACCGATATGAATTGTATAAGGTCGTGACAAGCCGTTAGCTTTGGCCAAACGGGACATTTTAATATGACATTTAGCTGCAATCTCACTTAAAGAATCACCTCTTACCACTTTATAAGTGTCTGAACAGGCCTGTTGAGTTTTATTGGTGGGATGAGTATTTACTTTTTTACCAGTATTAACGGATTTTAGGTCAGTTGACTGATATTTATTATAACCCTCTTTGTGCGACTGGGTACTGCAAGCAGTAAGCGTGAACACACTAAAAACAGAGAAAAACACCAACAGAACTTTAAGCCTAAACAGAGGGTTAAAGTAATGCCTTAACAAATCGGGTAAACACATTAAGCCATACCGTTTAAGTCAATTTATGAATAATATAAAAGCTTACTAACGCCACCGCTAACCAACCTAGCCAATCTATCCACTGACGAATTTTGTGCTCGTAACGCTCACCACCGACTTTCATGACCCAAGCCACTAAAAAGAAACGTGCCCCACGACCAATAAAGGAAGCAATAATAAACGGCAATAAAGCCATACTAGTGGCACCAGCGGTGACAGTAAATAGCTTATAAGGCACTGGACTGAATCCGGCAATAAACACTACCCAAACACCATATTCAGCAAAGAACTCTTCCACTTTATGGTATTTAGCTTCATAGCCCATTGACTGAATAACCGGCGAAATCATATCTAGCAACCAATAACCAATCGCATACCCTAATAGGCCACCCAATAATGAAAAAATGGTGGTAATCCAAGCATATTGAAAGGCCTTATGAGGTTTAGCTAACGCCATTGGCATCAGCATCACATCGGGTGGAATCGGGAAGAAAGAGGATTCTGCAAAACTCATTCCACCTAAATACCAAGGTGCCTTTGGGTGCTGAGCCCATGTTAATGTTTTCTCATACAGCGATGAAAACATGCTCATGCTTCCACTCCTTGTTTCATTGGCACAAATAAGACTTCACCTAAGCAGGTCTCTTTAACGCCTGTTGAGGTTTTTTCAAATCCATACAGCAGTTGCTGTTGTTCACCAATAGGCATGACTAAGCGACCCCCCTCTTTTAGCTGCACAATCAACTCTTCAGGCAGCTTAGCGGGAGAGGCGGCGGAGATAATTCCATCAAATGGAGCCTGTTGAGGCCATCCCCAGTGTCCATCATTTAGCTCAAAGGTAATGTTATTTAATTCCAAGCTAGATAATACTTCACGAGCACGCCCCATTAAAGGAGCAATACGTTCGACACTAAAAACTTGATCGACCAATAGCGATAAAATTGCGGTCTGATAGCCAGAACCCGTGCCAATCTCTAGTACTTTATTGATTGGATTTTTATCGGTATCTGCCAATAGCCATTGAGTCATGGTTGCGACCACAATCGGTTGAGAAATGGTTTGACCATAGCCAATTGGTAGAGCGGTATCTTCGTAGGAGCGACTGCCCATTGCCTCATCCAAAAAACAGTGGCGTGGAACTTGGCGCATGGTATTCAAGACACGTTCATCATAAACACCCAATTCCATCAGACGTTTGATTAAACGATCACGAGTACGTTGTGAAGTCATGCCTAATCCTTGATTTTGACTAAAAGCACGGTTTGGATATTCAACTGCAAAATCAAATAGACTCGGTTTTGGTTGCTGGTAGTTCATTATTGCTGTTCCGCCCAATGTGCCAAATTGTCCATCATTTCATAGTGGGTGAGGTCAATTTTAAGCGGTGTGATAGACGCATAACCATGCTCAACCGCATGAAAATCCGTGCCGATACCGGCATCAGATGCTTCACCCGCAGGCCCGATCCAGAAAATGGCTTTTCCACGAGGGTCAGTCTGCTTAACCACTGGCTCAGAACAGTGACGCTTACCAAGGCGTGTAATTTGAATACCCTTTAACTCTTCTAAAGGGATATCAGGCACATTGATATTGATAATCGTATCCGCACTAACCGTTGGCATATCGCTTATGAACTTAATTAAAACAAAGGCTGCGGTATCAAAGTTTTGATCGCCACACAAAGAGACAGCAATGGAAGGTTTACCTAAAAAACGCCCCTCTGTGGCGGCGGCAACTGTACCAGAGTACAGGACATCGTCTCCCATATTGGCACCGTCATTGATACCCGATATAACAATATCAGGTTGATAGTCTAAAGCCCCGTTAATTCCCATATGGACACAGTCAGTTGGTGTGCCATTTAGAGAGTAAACCTTAGAGCTCTCTTCCATGTCATCAGGCGTATGATCTTGAATTCGAACAGGTTCAAGTAACGTTAAAGAGTTACTCGCTGCACTGCGATTACGATCAGGTGCCAACATAATAAGCTGATCATGTTGGTTGGCTTGCTGCAATGCCTGGAATAACACTTGGATTCCTGGTGCTAAATAACCATCATCATTGGAGAGAAGAATCTTCATCAGGTAAACTATCCGCATTCAAAGTTAATATTACACGAGATTATATAGTGTCTAAGTTGTCAGAAGAAGAGAAATCCCTATTTGCTTCCGCAATGCAAGATGTTGCCCCAATAAAAGCAGACAATAAAGTAAAGCAACAGAGCGAAAAACAGCAGAGCAAACGTTACCAGCAAACCATGCAACAGATCAGAAATAAGAATCGTCAGCACCAAAATCGGCTTGATGAGCAATCTTCAATCAGCCAATATGAGAAATTGGATTCCGTCAGTGCATTCGAAAGTTTGATGTACCATCGAAAAGGGATTCGTTTGCAGGATCTGTCTCGCCTTAAAAAAGGCGAATACCCTATTGAAGCGGAACTCGACTTACACGGTTTAACGGAAACGGTTGCCGATGAAACCTTGCAAAACTTTATTAATCGCTGTTATCAGCATAATAAGCGCTGTGTATTAATTATTCATGGCAAAGGCTATAACTCAGAAGCGAGTGCACCTGTATTAAAGAACTTAGTGAATATGAGGTTAAGGCAAATTAAAAAGGTTTTAGCCTATTGCAGTAGTGTGCCAAAAGATGGTGGAACAGGCAGTGTCTATGCTTTGTTAAAAGCGCATTAGTTTGAATTAAAAAAGTAAGCAGGCCTGCTTAAATGTTAATGAGGATTGTTGCAAAAGAGATAGATATTACTCTTTAGTTTCTGATTTCGGTTCGGGTAGACCAACCGTTCGATTAATGGTCGTTGTAGGCAGTTCAATCACTTCAACAAACACTTCATTTTTTCCAACCATGCCCAACGTCTGACGCGCAATCGTTTCAATGGCTTTATCATCGGATTGCAATAGATTAACTTCTATAGACAATTGTTTGTTCAATTCTTGCTGTTCAGCCAACTCTATCTCTAATTGAGATAACTGTTTCTGTAAAGCAAAAAGCTCGCTTACCCCTCCCTCAGAAGAAAGTAATCGAGCTTGTAAAACAAGAATAATTAACGCTAATGAAATATAAAGTAACTTCATAAATTCCTTCTATTTCATTGCGTTAATTAACTTACCTGTTTTGGTTTACAACTTATTTTAGGTTGTAAAATGCTGCTTTACCAGGATAAACCGCTTCATCACCTAATGCTTCTTCAATACGAATAAGCTGGTTGTACTTAGCAATACGGTCTGTACGAGATAAAGAACCTGTCTTAATCTGGCCACAACCTGTCGCCACAGCGATATCTGCAATTGTTGTATCTTCAGTTTCACCAGAACGGTGAGAAACAACAGCTGTATAACCTGCTTTCTTAGCCATATCAATCGCTGCAAACGTCTCAGTTAAAGTACCAATCTGGTTGATTTTGATTAGGATAGAGTTAGCCACTCCCTTCTCAATTCCTTCAGCAAGGATCTTAGGGTTCGTAACAAATAGATCATCACCTACAACCTGTAAACGGTGACCATCTTTTTCAGTTTGATATTTGAAACCATCCCAGTCAGATTCATCTAAACCATCTTCAATTGAGATGATTGGGTACTTATCAACCCAGCTAGAAAGAAGATCAACCATGCCCTCTGATGTTAATACGATGTTTTCTGATTTAAGTGTGTATTTACCATCGCTATATAGCTCAGAAGATGCCGCATCCATAGCGATCATGATATCTTCGCCTGCTTTATAGCCAGCAGCTTCGATTGCTTCAAGAATCACGGTTAATGCTTCTTCGTTAGACTTAAGGTCTGGAGCAAATCCACCCTCATCACCCACTGCTGTGTTATAACCTTTGTCGTTCAATACTTTCTTAAGTGCGTGGAATACTTCAGCACCGTAACGAATAGCTTCAGACATGGTTGGCGCACCCACTGGCATAATCATAAACTCTTGGAAGTCTACTGAGTTATCCGCGTGCTCACCACCATTGATGATGTTCATCATTGGTACTGGCATCTGGTAAGTGTCTGTTTTTAGGTAAGCGTATAATGGAAGACCTTTAGACTGCGCCGCCGCTTGAGCAGTCGCAATAGAAACCGCAAGAATCGCGTTAGCACCTAAACGTGCTTTGTTGTGTGTGCCATCAAGTTCGATCATCGCGTTATCGATAGCCGCTTGGTCAGTTGCGTCTTTACCAACTAATGCAGACTTGATCTCTGTATTAATGTTGTTAACCGCTGTTAACACACCTTTACCAAGATACTTAGACTTATCGCCATCACGTAATTCGATCGCTTCACGAGAACCAGTCGATGCACCTGATGGAGAGATACCACGACCGAATGAACCGTCTTCTAAAATTACATCTGCTTCAACAGTTGGGTTACCACGAGAATCGATAACTTGACGAGCTTTAATATCTTTAATTAATGACATTTAATTTCCTATCTTTGTAAATTTTGTTTATCTGAGTAATTATAACGAACTTATATTTCAACAACATGACAAGCTGTTGTTGATTTATATGGCTTATTTAAGAGTTTCTTCAATAAAGCCTTCTGATTTCACTAAGTCGTCCAATCGTTTTAATGTTTGTAAAAGGGGTTTTAAGTTTCCAATAGGCCACATATTTGGACCATCACTTAATGCATTATCTGGATCTGGGTGTGTTTCCATAAATACACCCGACACGCCAGCGGCTACTGCGGAACGTGCTAATACAGGTACCATTTCACGCTGACCACCCGAGGTAGAACCTTGCCCACCAGGTTGTTGAACAGAGTGTGTGGCATCAAATACCACAGGGCAACCTGTTTGACGCATACGTGATAGTCCACGCATATCCGATACTAAGGTGTTATAACCAAATGATGTTCCACGGTCACACACCATGATATTTTCATTACCGACTTCACGTGCCTTAGCAACCACCTGATCCATATCCCAAGGGGCCTGAAACTGCCCCTTTTTGATATTCACTGGAATACCCTGGCGGCATACATTTTGAATGAAGTTGGTTTGACGAACCAAAAATGCAGGAGTTTGCATCACATCAACCACTGAAGCGACCTCATCTAAAGGTGTGTCCTCATGCACGTCCGTCAAAACCGGAATACCAATTTCGTCCTTCACTTTTTGTAAAATTCGAAGCCCTTCTTCCACTCCTAAACCGCGAAAGCTGCTGGTTGATGTACGGTTAGCTTTGTCGTAAGAAGACTTATAAATGAATGGAATACCCAGCTCATCCGTCATCTCCTTTAATTGGCCGGCGGTATCAATCGCTAACTGTTCAGATTCAATCACACAAGGGCCAGCAATCAAAAACAATGGCTGATCGATTCCTGCTTCAAAGTGACATAGTTTCATTCAAATACTCTCTTAAGATGCTTTATGTGTATTAGCGGCTTCAACAAATGCCGTAAATAAAGGGTGACCATTACGTGGTGTTGAAGTAAATTCAGGATGGAATTGACAAGCAACAAACCAAGGGTGGTCAGCAATTTCAATAGTTTCAACCAAGCTGCCATCTTCAGAACGGCCTGCAAAAATCAAACCTGCTTCTTCAAGTTTAGTAACATAACCATCATTTACTTCATAACGGTGACGGTGACGTTCGCTAATAATTGGAGCGCCATAAACTTCCTGAATTTTCGAACCATTTTGTAGGCGACAATTCTGAGCACCTAAACGCATAGTTCCACCCAAGTCAGCGTTTTCATCACGTTCGATAGTATTGCCCTCTTCATCCGTCCACTCTGTAATTAAAGCGACAACAGGGTGAGGTGTTGCAGGATTTAATTCGGTACTGTGTGCCCCTTCTAAACCTGCCACATTACGTGCAAATTCTGTGACAGCCATCTGCATACCTAGACAAATACCTAAATATGGAATCTTGTTTTCACGAGCAAACTGTATCGCTTGAATTTTTCCTTCAACCCCACGCTCACCAAAGCCGCCTGGTACTAAAATAGCATCCATACCTTTTAAAACATCAATGCCCGTTGTTTCAAGATTTTCAGAATCTAAGTAATGAATATTAACTTTGGTTTTAGTATGAATACCCGCGTGAACCAATGCTTCAATCAAAGACTTATAAGCTTCAGTTAGATCAACATACTTACCAACCATCGCAATTTCAACAGACTTCTCTGGATTTAACTGGTCATGGACAACGGCATCCCAATCTGCAAGGTGCGCTACTGGAATATCAGTTAGACGGAAATGATTAACAACTAAATCATCCAAACCTTGCTCGTGCAAAGCACGTGGAACAGCGTAAATAGTGGCAGCGTCTAATGAATTAATGACGGCTTTCTCTGGTACATTGGTGAACAATGCGATTTTACGCTTCTCATTGTCAGCCAATGGAATTTCAGAACGGCAGATCAATACATCTGGCTGAATACCAATTGAACGTAGCTCTTTAACTGAGTGTTGAGTTGGCTTGGTTTTAACTTCACCTGCAACGGAAATATAAGGCAGTAGTGTCAGGTGCATAAATAATGCACGGTCACGCCCTACCTCTATACTTAACTGACGAATCGCTTCTAAGAATGGTAAAGATTCAATATCACCGACGGTTCCACCCACTTCAACCAAAGCAACATCAGAACCTGCCGCGGCAGATTGAATACGCTTTTTAATTTCATCAGTGATGTGTGGAATAACCTGAACGGTCCCACCTAAATAGTCACCACGACGCTCTTTACGAATAACACTCTCATAGACTTGTCCGGTAGAGAAACTGTTACGACGTGTAAAGTGGCGTTGAACGAAACGCTCATAGTGTCCCAAATCTAAATCGGTTTCAGCGCCGTCATCGGTTACAAAAACTTCACCATGCTGAAGTGGGCTCATTGTTCCTGGATCGACATTGATATAGGGATCCATTTTTAACATGCTGACTTTGAGGCCTCGAGCTTCTAACAAGGCACCTAATGAAGCAGCTGCAATCCCTTTTCCTAAGGATGAAACAACCCCACCTGTCACAAATATAAATTTAGTCATTTATGTACACTTTATTGAACGTTTTGAATCTAAGAATTAGATGAATCAGAATGGGAGGGAATTATAGCCCAAAACCTGCATTTCATCAATGTTATTTATAGTAAGTACTTAAAGCTAAATTGTGACAAATCCGAGTGAATTTGGACTCACATTTAACCGCTATTTTAACTCGCTACTTAAAGAGACAATTTCAGACTCTGTCAGGTGGAAACAAATAAATTCATGGCTCTCCTGACGCTCACTTATTAACTTCTCTAATTGAGTTGAGACATTATTTTCAAAAATACCTGCTGCCCCCCATAACGTTAATGGCAGGTCGTTCATATATAAAACAGGCCAGTGCAGCCTCTCCCAAACTGGAACCCCCTGTTGTTGAAACCATTTTTTTAGACGTTTCGAATTACCGTGATCTGCATGTTTAATGTTTCGTAAAGTGAGTTTTGTTCTGTTGGCTTCATACCAATCTAAGGGTAACAAAACTCTGAAGTCGCGCTTGGCTCGGATGTCACTGGCACTGATTGAGCAGGGTTGAACTTCATCCAGCTTAAGCTGGTAATCATTTTTATTATCAGTTACATAGTATAGCTTTGTTCGATAAAATCTTAACTGGCCTTGACTTAACTTAAGGCTGGCAGATGCAGAAGGATTATCTCTAGAGTAACGCTTAATCCACTCAAGTTGGTCGTAACCTAACCTTAGTTTAAATTGATCCTCTGCCCAAAACCGAAGTACATTTTTTAAACTTGGCCAATCCAAAACGCGGTAGGAATCTAGATCGATATAAAGTTCAGAATAAACCCCAGAATTAAGATCCTGCTGTGCCAGACGTTTGAGCAATTGTAAAGCTTCTGACTGGTGCAATGCTGAACGCTGAATCTGCTGTTGAATATTTGAACAGGCCTGTTCAAAAGCGGGTAAAAGCTGGTGGCGAACTTGATTACGGCTAAAGTTTAAGTCCATATTACTTGAATCTTCAATCCATTGAAGTTGATTAGCTAATGCATACTCAACTAACTCAGTATAAGGTACATATAGC
>JAYENR010000052.1:0-3443 GCA_034722175.1 Pseudomonadota bacterium
GCTAAAAATGCGATTTTACTCGTCGATTTAACCAATCAGCTGGTGGCAGAAGGAAAGGATTCGGTAACGGCCCTCAAGGAAGCCTGTCCAATTCGTCTACGACCCGTTTTAATGACCTCTTTGACGGTGATTTTTACCATGTTGCCTGCGGCGGTGGGATTAGGGGCTGGGAGTGATGCCAATGCACCGCTTGCGGTGGCGGTGATTGGTGGAATGATTAGTTCAACGATTTTAACGTTGATTATTGTACCTGTGGCGTACAGCTATTTAGCAGAGGCCAATCAGAAGTTGCCTGCGGTACAGCAAAAAGGTGAGGCGCAAGCTCAACAGTGGTTACAAGCAGGTCAGACTGGATTGAATCGACAGCTACATAAGCATGGCCATCTCTATCAACCTCTCTTAAAACGCATCGCCTTTGCTTGGCAGCGAGGTGTGCAAGGCGTTTCAGCGTTGTGGAGTCGGTTAGCAATTCAGAAGTGGGCATATCGAATGTTCAATGGACAGAAGGCAGATAGAGCGACAATTGAGACTCCTAAGCAGAAAGAGTGAACTTGCTTCATCGTGAACCACGATTGATGAGAGTGTTTGTGGTTTGAATTCAATTGGACCTGCTACGGCAGGTTTTTTAAAGACTATTTAGAGTGGCTAATGGTTATTTAAGCGACTTTTTTGCTAAACCCGTTTAGATATCGCGCTTTTTTATTGGGTTTGACCTTGTCTAGATCGATCATGATTAAAGCGCCAATCGCATCACAGAAGTCGGTAGCGACATTGAAGTCTATAAATTGTGTGCCTTTATCGTCACACAGTTCAACGTACTGCTTAAATAGCATCGGCAGTTTTTCCCCCTGAGCTTCTAAACGCGCATTCAAGCGTTTGAAACTGGCTTTGTAGTCTCCAATAAACTCTTCATCGGCAATTTTTTGAATCTCGTCTGACACCAAAAAGGGGCATTTTGCATTGGCTAACTGTTCATCCATACCCATTTGGGTGTTGTAGTAGCTCACAATTAACTCTCTCGCGCTTTGTGAATAGCTGTTACTTAAGCTGATTGAGCCAATTAGGTATTTGATTTGCGGGTTTTGAGCCAAGTAGTTGCCCATGCCGTACCAAAGATAGTCTAAGGCACGTGTACCCCAGTATTTGGGCTGAACAAAGCAGCGCCCTAATTCAAGGGTGTTGGCTAGGTAAGGTTCAATGCTTTTGTTCAAATTGAACATGTGGTTGGCATACAGGCTATCTTGCCCGTATTGTTCAATGAGCTTTTGACACTCACCTAAACGATAGCCACCCACAATTTCAAGTTTGGCATCGTCCCATAAAATAAGGTGACGATAGTGGCGATCATATTGGTCTAAATCCCAGCAGGTTCCGGTGCCTTCGCCAACTGCTCTGAAAGTGAGTTCTCTAATACGTCCTAGCTCATGCATTAAGGCAGAATCCGCTTCATAATCGACGATATATAAATCTAAGCCCGTTGGCGTGGTTAATAGGTGCTGTTGCGATTCCAGTTCAACCCGCATCGACTGACGGCAAGCTGGGTGAGAAATGGTGTCAACTGTTTTAAAAAGCGGAGTGTGTACTTTTTTGCTTTTTAACTGATAGACACTCTGCTTAATCTTTTCGGCTAAATGCGGCAAAGATAAGGTGCAGTTTTCAATCACCTGGGCTGGGATTAGTTTCCCCGTTTTCAGTCCAATAGTGCGACCATTTTTATTAAACATCTCATTGACGAGTAGCATACTGCCTAACGGCTTATAGAGCATGGACATGCCATAAAAAAAGGCCGAATTACGAGCTTCGATGTGCAATGGTAAGATCGGACTGTGGGTTTTTTTAGCAAGTTTTAAAAAACCTGTTTTCCAAGCGGAGTCTTTTATGCCTTTGCGACCTAAACGAGAGACTTCACCAGCAGGAAAAATAATCACCGCTTGATCGGCTTCAAGAGCGGCAACCATCGCTTTAAACTGGGTCTTATGAGAGGCTTTAGCGGACATATTATTAATCGGGAAGAAGCACGATTTTAGTGGTTCTACTTGATAGAGAAGGTCATTGGCGACCACTTTAACGTCTTTACGAATGCCACGCACCATATCTACCAAAGCCATGCCGTCTAAGGTGCCGATAGGGTGGTTGGCGACAATAATCACGCGACCTTGTGCTGGAATGTTTTTACGCGATGTTGAGCAGATACGATATGAAAAATCAAAATGCTCAAAGGCTTTATGGATAAAGGCGCTGCCTTCTAAATGAGGGTGCTGACGAATGAAGCTGTTAATTTCATCTTCGTGGGCAAAACGTTTGATAAATCTCTTAGCTAGTCGGCCTTTTGTGGTTTGATCTAGGGTCGGAAATTTCGTCTTAAGTGTCGTTTCTATATCCAGCATTGTTGCTCCTAAAAAGTGAGTCTTTTATTTTGCATCCGTGCAGCCGTAACATCGGTGTGCTGAGTACTATAGCGAATACGGTCAGGAAAACTAATTGAAGTTATTCAGCCGTGCATAAGTAGAAGTTATTATGCTTTATAGAATAGATTAATTATGAAAGACAATAAATTAAAGCGGGTGTTTTAGGTGATTGATTTAAATAGGTAAATACAGGTAAAGCCCTAGCATGAGTGTTGGTTTCTGGCAGTAGGCATTATAAAGTGCTAGGGAACGGTATTCATTTGATGAAGTGGTTATGGAAAGAACTATCTGTCTAATTTATCGAGATGATAAATTTATTTTATACCTTGTTTTTTATATGGTCATGTAGAATGTCGAAATGTTTATGTCAATTTAATGGTTACTTGAGGTTGCGTATTGTGAGTCTACTTGAAAAAATGAATACTAAGCTTGCTTATAAGTTATATGTGCCAATTATAGTCACCATTCTAGTGGGGCTGCTGCTCATCACTGGAAATTCGCTACTCAACCTTATTAATTTAACCGAGTCTAAGCATTTGCAGATTCGAGATACCTACCAGAATTACTTGAAAAGTGCTTATGACAATAAGGCATTGGTGGCCAAAACTAATGCAATTAGCTTGTCGAAGAACCCAATTATTATTGATGCATTAAAAACAGGTAAGCGAGAAAATGCGCTAGAAGCACTAGTGTCTCTGACCGACTCTTTCAATGAAAATACCGATTTTGCAAATGTTCGTATCCATATCCACACCGCAGATCTAAAAAGCTTTATTCGTTCATGGAGACCCAATGACTATGGTGATGATTTAAGCAGTTTTCGAGATTCAATACATTACCTGCATCACAATCAGAAACCGTTTGCAACCAGTGAAATTGGTCGGGCAGGTTTGCTTATTCGAGGTCTAGCGCCGATATTTGACCAAGGAGAGTTAATTGGTTCAATTGAATTTATCGGTGGCTATATCTCTATTGGTAAACACCTCAAAGAGCGTTATGGCTTAGAGTTTACGGTATTGGCAGCCCCCTCTGAAT
>JAYENR010000053.1:0-3419 GCA_034722175.1 Pseudomonadota bacterium
CTTTCTGTGAGGCGTGTTGAGGTGCTTGATAAAATGTTTCCGGCAGTCCAGGGTGAATCTCATACGGGGTTTTTAAGGCTTCAAATACCTGATTGAACAAAGAGTAATCACCTTGTTCAGCGGCTTCAATTACTTGCTGGTTGATGTAGTTGCGTAACAGAAATTTAGGGGTGTTTTGCTGAATACGCAAGCCGCATTCTTCAGGGTTTAACTCAAAACTTCGGCGGATAAAATAACGCTGTAACCATTCACGCCACTGTTTAGAGTCAGGAACGGTTTTAGAATCTAAACAGGCCTGTTCAGTTTCACATTTTGCTAAATTCAAAAAGAAGTGTTGAAAATCCATCTCCGATTGATCCATTAAAATCAGTAAATCAGCGACTAAATCTCGGTCTTCTTCAATGCTCTCAACGAGACCGATTTTGGCTCGCATCTTATCTAAATAGGCCTTATTGTAGGTTTCAACATAGGCATTAATCGCATCGTCTAACTGTTGTTCTGTAATGATATTTGAAAATGTCGACGCAAGAATCTGGCAGTTCCATAACCCAATGCTTGGTTGCTGACTGTACGCATAACGGCCTTCGGTGTCGGAGTGATTACAGATATGATGTATTTTAAAATCGTCCATAAAAGCGTAAGGGCCAAAATCGAAGGTTTCACCTGCTACCGACATATTGTCGGTATTCATGACACCATGGCAGAAACCGATCGCTTGCCACTCTGCAATCATTTCCGCGGTATTGTTACAAATAATGGTTAATAGCTCTCCGTATTTGTCCTTTTCAGAAAGTTCCGACAGTTGCGGGTAAACGGTGTCAATCACGTAATCGGCAAGCAGGGTTAAGGCTGCGGTATCCTGCTTTTGCGCTAACCACTCAAAATGACCAAAACGTATATGAGTTTTCGCGATACGGATATAGCCCGCCCGTGGCTCCATCTGTTCACGTTGCACTTGTTCGTTATTACGGCAAATGGCCAAGCTACGAGTGGTTGGAATATTAAGAGCATGAAGGGCTTCGCTGCCTAAGTATTCGCGAATGGTAGAACGCAATACTGCGCGGCCATCACCACGACGAGAGTAAGGGGTGACGCCAGCGCCTTTTAAATGCAGGTCCCAAAGCTGTTGATTGCTGTCTTCAGTTTGCCCAATCAATAAACCACGACCATCCCCTAAATCTGGATTGTAATACCCAAATTGATGCCCTGTGTATTTCTGCGCTAAAGGATCACAACCTTCTGGCAGTCGGTTGCCAGAGACCATCTCTAATAGCTCTGCTTCAGACAGACTAAGATTAAGTTGTTTTAATAAAAAAGGGTTGCAGTGAATCAGCTCAGCCTGATGAAGTGGTGAGGGGCTGATCTTGGTGAAAAATGGGTCAGGAAACTGGCTGTAACGGTTAAAAAATGACGACATGCTTTTAAGGCTTTTAATTGGGTTAATCTGTCTATTTTAGCCTCTTAGGGGTTATTAACCTAGTGATTAACTTGGTTATATTTTGTGAGTAAATGGTTTTAACCAGGCCTGTTCAGTTTTGTTTTGTTATTTTGAGGCTTAAACGAGAAACAAAGTCCTTATGAAGTGTGATAAATTAATAGTTTACAAGCGGATTAAGCATGGAGGCTGTCATGAATATTTTAGTATCGGTTGAAAACATTAAATGCGGTGGCTGTGCGAACAGTATTCGTAAGCAGTTATTGGCAATAGAATCTGTAGAAGACGTGAATGTGGACATTGAACAAGGTCAGGTTTCAATTCAGGGTTCGGATGGAGTGGTTACGGATGAACTGCGTTTACAGGTGCTACAAACATTATTGAAAATGGGTTACCCAGAAACCGGTTCGGTTGAAGGTCTTAAATCAGCTGGAGCAAAAGCAAAATCGTTTGTTTCATGTGCGGTTGGCCGAATGTCGGATGATGAAGGCAAGTCATAAGTTTTTAGTTCATCGTTTTAATTAAAGTAAACAGAGTAAAAAGGAACTGGATGTGTCACAGCAAATGGTCAATTACGACGGCATAGAACAACTCCCAGTCTCGGCATTTACCGAGAAAGCGTATTTAGATTACGCCATGTACGTTATTTTAGATCGTGCGTTACCGCACATTGGTGATGGCTTAAAACCCGTACAACGTCGTATTATCTATGCGATGTCTGAATTAGGGTTAAAAGCGTCAGCCAAACACAAAAAATCAGCCAGAACGGTCGGGGATGTATTAGGTAAGTTTCACCCGCATGGTGACAGTGCCTGTTATGAAGCGATGGTGTTAATGGCGCAGGATTTTTCTTTCCGCTATCCGTTAGTAGATGGACAAGGAAACTGGGGGTCGATGGATGACCCTAAATCATTTGCCGCAATGCGTTATACCGAAGCCAAGCTGTCACGTTTTAGTCAGTTATTGTTAGAGGAAGTGACTCAAGGCACGGTTGATTGGGCACCTAACTTTGATGGTTCGTTAAAAGAACCGATTGTCTTGCCTGCGCGGGTTCCGCATGTCTTGTTAAATGGGACTTCTGGAATTGCCGTGGGGATGGCAACGGATATTCCACCGCATAACCTGACCGAAGTCATTAACGGTTGCATCGGATTATTAGCGAATCCAAATTTGACCACTGAAGAGTTGGTTGAATACATTCCTGCTCCTGATTACCCTAATCAGGCACAAATTATTACCCCGAGATCAGATCTATTAAAACTCTATGAAACCGGTCACGGGGCAATCCGTCAGCGTGCTCGTTATCATATTGAAGATGGTGTGAACGTGGTGGTGGATGCGTTACCGTATCAGGTATCGGGTTCAAAATTACTTGAACAGATCGCATCACAGATGCGCGCTAAGAAGCTGCCGATGGTGGTGGATCTACGTGACGAATCGGATCATGAAAACCCGGTTCGTTTTGTTTTGGAGTTGCGTTCAAAACGGGTCGATGCCGATGCGGCGATGTTGCATCTGTGTGCGACCACCGATTTAGAGAAGAGTTATCGCGCTAACTTTAATGTAATTGGTCTAAATGGCCGTCCTCAGGTTAAAAACCTTAAAGCGATGTTAACGGAGTGGTTGGTATATCGTACAGAAACCGTTCGCCGTCGTTTGCAATTCCGTTTGGATAAGGTGTTAGCTAGACTGCATATCTTAGAAGGGATGATGATCGCTTTCTTAAATATTGATGAAGTGATTGCGATTATTCGTGAGGAAGAAAAACCTAAGCCGGTTCTGATGGAACGTTTTGGTTTAAGTGATATTCAAGCCGAAGCGGTGTTAGAGCTTAAATTAAGGCACTTAGCGCGTTTAGAAGAGATGAAAATCCGCACTGAACAAGCGGAGCTGGAAGCGGAACGCGACAAGCTGGAAAAAATATTGGGTAGTGCGGCACGTTTGAAAACCTTGGTTAAAAAAGAGCTGTTAGCCGATGCCAAAG
>JAYENR010000054.1:0-3380 GCA_034722175.1 Pseudomonadota bacterium
CTAAAAATCTCATATGCAACGGTTTCTGCAGTTTTAACTGTTCCACGCCCAGTACACATAGGGCAAGGCTCACACAAGGTACGTTCCAAACTTTCGCGGGTGCGCTTACGAGTCATCTCCACCAAACCCAAATTAGAAATACTGCTGATAGAGGTTTTAACCCGATCCTTACTTAACTCTTTTTCTAAGGCTGTTAAAACATGCCCTTTATGCTCTTCTACTTCCATATCAATAAAGTCAAGAATGATAATGCCGCCTAAATTTCTTAACCTTAGCTGACGTGCAATCGCCTGAGTCGCTTCTAAATTTGTGCGATAAATAGTTTCTTCTAAGTTTTTATGACCGACAAAAGCCCCCGTATTGACATCAATCGTGGTCATAGCTTCGGTTTGGTCAATAATCAAATAACCGCCCGACTTAAGAGTAACTCGTTTTTCTAGCGCACCTTGAATTTCTTGTTCAATGTTATAAAGGTCAAAAATTGGGCGTTCACCTTGATACAAGCCTAACTGATCAGACAATTCCATCACATAAGTCTCTACAAACTGCTGCATTTTGGACAAGGTTTCAGATGAATCGACTCTGATTTTTTCAATTCGTTCAATCGGAATATCACGCATAATTCGTAGGTAAAGAGGTAAGTCTTCATAAATAATACAAGGCTTACGGGATGCCTTAGATTTTTCTTCAATACAAGTCCAAAGCTTATGCAAGAAAAGAATATCTGCACGCAACTCATGAAAGTCTGCCCCTTCAGCAACCGTACGGACAATAAAGCCACCTTCCGATTGTTGATATTCAGGAATCTGTTTAATTAACCCTCTTAAACGCTCACGCTCTTCAGGTGTTTCTATCTTTTGAGAAACACCCAAGGCACGTTCATTTGGCATATAAACAGATAGGCGAGAAGGAATAGTCACTTGCATGGTAATACGTGCACCTTTAGCGCCTAAAGGATCTTTAACCACTTGCACCATAATCTTTTGTCCAGGACGCAGAAGTTTAGCAATGTCTTCACACTCTTCATCTTCCATCCCTACCTCTTTCTGGCAAATATCAGACACATGCAAAAAGGCTGCACGTTCCAAGCCGATATTAATAAACGCCGCTTGCATACCGGGTAACACACGATCGACTTTACCCATATAGATATTACCGACCAAGCCACGCTTATTGGTACGTTCCACCCAGACCTCTTGCAAGACACCATTCTCAACCCAAGCAACACGGGTTTCATTTGGTGTAACGTTAACCAATACTTTCTCTTCATTATGCATTTATGATGCCTTTTATTTTATAAAACCTTTTGAATAAGCTTAAACGGTAACAAAAACGTCTATAACCAATTAACATAGCACTTAAACAAAGGCATTGTAATATCCTGACTCTGTTAACAATTGATCCAGCTCATACAACGGTAACCCCATTACACCGGAATAACTACCTTGAAGATTTTTTATAAATCGAGCACCTAAGCCTTGAATAGCATAACTGCCTGCCTTACCTATAGGTTCACCACTTGACCAATACTCTGTCATTTCTTGCTCAGATAATACCCTAAAGGTTACCTGAGTTTGATTCAATGCAGAAAATACCTGAGTATCACGCACAATAGCGATTGCTGACAAAACCGTGTGTGTTTGACCTGATAGTAAGCTTAGCATTCTATATGCGTCCGCCTCACTTTCAGGTTTACCAAATACTTCATCCCCCAATACGACAGCCGTATCACCGCCAATTATCCAAGCTTGATTAGAAGCTACTTTATCAAAACCTGCTTGTGCTTTTTTAATGGCGATTCGAGTCACATAAGCTTCCGGATCCTCTTCTGGTAACACTTGCTCCTCAATAGGCACATTAATCACCTTAAACTTTAAGTTCAATTGCTGCATTAGCTCTTGTCTACGTGGCGAACCCGAAGACAAATACAACAGTGGCAATTCATCCGTTTGCGTTTTCATCAATCTACGATTATTCTAATAAAATTATCCGTTCATTCTACCTTGTCAGCATGGCATATGTTCGGTTTCACTAGATGATTTTACCCAAAGAGAAGCTTACATGGACATTATCCTGCCTGACCACACGCCTGAGTTATTAGAAGATACATTTGATAGCGTATTTTTATACGACTGTGAACTTTACTCTTTAGTGGCAAAAAAGACGGATTTGACTTGGTTATTAGTGATTCCCAAGCAGAGTTTAGAAGGTATTGATAACCTAGAATACGTGCAACACCTGTATGGAGAGATTTATCGTCTGATCGCTTTTATACAAATAAATAAGATTGGGCAGCACTTTAATTTAGCTAAAATCGGCAATAAACTGCCTTACCAACATATCCATCTGATCTTCAGAGAAGAGGATGATGAAGTTTGGCCGGACGCCGTTTGGTGTCATGAACCATTAAAAAGATCTGAAACAACACCTGCTCACCTTAAAAAAGCACTTGCTCCATTTTTTAAAGACTAGATCTGGCTTCTAGGAGTCTTCAATTACTTGATTAAAGACTTGAGCAATATGCAAAGCCGAATATTGGCCGAGACCTGCCAACTGGTGACGACAACTGGTTCCCGTTGCGACAATCCAATCATCCGAACTTGCCTGCTCTAAAGTGGGCAATAAAACTTGATTAGCAATCAATTTAGAAACCTCATAATGTTTGTAGCCAAAGTCACCAGACATACCGCAACATCCCGATGAGATCATCTCTACCCCTACACCAGGGATAAGCTCCAACGCCTTCTGACTTTCAACGGGATTGGCTAACGCTTTTTGATGGCAGTGCACATGCAACCATACCTTACGATTTAACTTCTTGAATTTGGATAATTGGTTACTTTTTGCTAAAGCAAGAACCAGCTCTTCATACGACAAAACAGATTCTGACCAGGCCTTTATACTCCCTTGCGGGGTGTGTTGAGTTTCTGGAAGCGAATCTTTCAGTAAGTCCTTAGCCTCATCTCGCCAAGTAAGCAGCTCAGAAGGCTCGATTCCAACAATATAATCTCCGTTACTCCAGCCTTCTAGCTGCTGAACAATATGTAACAATCCTTGCTTCGCCTCATCTAACAACCCCTGGCTGATTAAGGCACGCGGCGAACTTTCTAAAAACACCGCTTCAACCTCTAAACCCATGGCATTCAGACTTTCTAATACCGCTTTACCCACTTTCGGTTCTTGATACTGACTAAACAGATCACACAAAACCCAAACCCTACCTTGAGTGTTAACCGTTTCCTTCACATTAAAACTTTTCCACCAGGCCTGTAGGCTTTCCGAATAAGCGAGAGGCAAGGTTCTACGTTTATCCACTCCCATAATAGACTTGATCACAGCTCGGGATTGCAACCAATTATAGGTCGCAGGCCATTTTTGAG
>JAYENR010000055.1:0-3321 GCA_034722175.1 Pseudomonadota bacterium
CCGCCGAGAGAGGTATCTACCTTTCCATCAACCAAATCTTCAGCATACGGGTCTGAAGTTCCATGATAAGTAGAGATTTTGTCGAAATTACTCATAACGTCCTTATTGCTTTATAACGGGCTGCGGATAAGCGGCAGAACCGTTGAAAATTTATTTTCAAAAGGAGATGTCCGCTTCATCCGCTTGTTAGTCCAGCGCTTGCGTGGGACACAAGTGGATGGGAATCCGCAGCCCGTTAGTTCCGGCGCGCAAGCGTCGGAACTAACGCCCGCATTTGCGGCTGGTTTGGAGCGCAGCGGAAAACAAGTCCGACAACATGCGCTTGTTAGAGCTTTCTGCATGTAAACACACAGTATCTTGGGAAATCCCATTTGGCACCATATTTTTGTTGTATATCATCTTCTGGATATGTTTCGTCAAAGCCATCAATAATGAAGCCAGACACAACCAGTTTATTGAAATACTCTGATAAAGGTCTGTGATGATATGGCACACCACTTATTATATTTTGTGAATCTTTGGTGATGGTAAATGACACGTTCTTGGTCATCGGTGTCATATAATTATATTCGTCTCCAAAAAAACCTTTATATTCGTTATAAAAACAGGGATGAGGGATTGAAAAAATAAAATGATTTGTGGCTTTCAGGTGTTGCCCGACTGATTCAAAAAACGCATTAAGGTCATCAACAACGTGTGCAACAAGATGAGAGAAAGCTACCTCATAAACCTCATCTTTCTCCAGTTCAAATGAAGTACAGTTCAACAATTTCACATCGGTTAAAGACAAAACGTCTTTTGCGACCCCATACATTCCGGTAGAGGGCTCGATTGCTGTAACAGAAAACCCTAATTCAAATAATTCTTTTGAAAGATGGCCAGTGCCAGCGCCCACCTCCAGAACATTGCTAGGTGAAAGACTCTTAATTCGACTAACTAAAAGCGGCTTAAACACCTCATTGAAGGTTAAATCTGCGCCTGACTCAATTTGCTCTCGACGTAGTTGTGCCGAATTGCACCATCTATACGGCACTAGACAACTCCTTGGATTTTCTGATTATGTCCTTCGCCATTGCAATAATTTGGGGGCCTGAATTGTTGTCAAAAATTGTAATCTCGTGATCAGGGTGAACGCCACGAGCAATGGCGAGTTTTTCAGCGCCGCTGCGGTCTCCATTCACCAAAGTAAATCTAGCTTCAGGTGATATACTTTCTTTTGTGACAATAAAAGATGCGCCATTAAGCTTTTCTCTAAGTGCCTCTGGCACTTCATTTGGCGTGATAATTTCAATGCGAATTCCTTTTTCAATTTTTGATTGAAAAATCGATATAAGTTTATCGTCACCGACCAACCATGACACTCTGTTACTCACAACAGTTGCACTAGTGCCCGTAGAAATAAAACTCTCCATAAATTTAAGGGTGTCTTTTGGCTCTTTATTGGTTTGTGTGTCTGGAAGATATTTCAATCCTTTTTTAGCAAGCATAATGATCACTACAACCACCTCAATAATCACAGAGCCTATCAGCCACTCTAAGTGGTGGAGTTCTTTTGCTTCCGCAAAAAACCAAGCATAGCCTATACCTGCTAGCGTCATAGCAGCGGTTAGCCCGGTAATCCATAGAAAAAGATAAAGCGTATGTTTTACGAGATTTTGCATTTTATTCCTTTAATGGAGCTGTTACTCAGGACTACGTGAGCTCTAACGTCTAGCTAAAGGGCGCAAATGGAACGCGCGGAATTTGCGTCCATTTTGAGTGCCATGTTAGGTGCTTGACTGCGAGTGAACTTGCTGCAACAAACTTTCCTCTGCTTTCTCAAGATTTTTGTACAGTTCATCAACAGCCTTGTTTACGTGACTTGGAACATCCGGATCAGTTATTTCAAATCCATTTTCACCAGCAATACCTATTGAAAGACTCAACAGTTCTTTCACCTCTGATTTCAAAACAGCCCCATGCTTTGAAAGGTAAGCGCCGAGTGTCATTTCAATTTTATGTAAATCATGTGCCATTTGATCACAGGCCTCATACCAATCCATGTCTGGATGACTGTAAGTTGGCAAGAAGCTACGCTTTAAAGCCACAAACTCTGATGCGGCCTCAAATTCCTTTTGAAACAAGAACTCAGACTTTTTTAGTTTGATTTTGTAGCTTTCAGTATCCTGTGTTAGTCGGCTTCTGAGTGACTCTAGTTCTTGGGAGTGCTGGGCCTTTTCTTTATCCATAAGACGGTTGGCCCAGACTTTCCCGAGCCAACTAGAAAAACCAAAAACTATTGCGGCACCTCCACCGAGTGATCCTAAGATTACCCCTGATAGCTCAATGATTTCTTGTAGTTGCATATTTGTCTTTCCTTGCATCTAACGCCGCGCTCTGCGGCAATTTTGGAGCGCAGCGGAAAAATTGTCCGACAGCAGCGCCTTGTTATAAGTATTCATGTAGGAAACTTTCTCGTTTTTCTTTTGAATACAATGGGATTTTCGCAATATGAACATGAGGGTGTAGTTCAGCAAACATTCCCGTGATTGGCCTCACTTTATCGGAGTATAAGTTAGTTTTTATATTCCCTGTATCCATTTGCACTATAAGCCCAGAAAAATCTAATTCTAACAACTCTTGTAATACCTTATGCTTTTCTGAGGGGAATGTATTTTTATATATTTTATTGTATTTGGGTTCAAAATATCTGATTAGACCAGCTTCAGCTAATGAAACCCTATTTTTTCTACTGAATTCAGCATCCATTACATCATGAAGATACTTGAAGCTTTCTTCGTCGGTTGCTGTAGGCTCAATAGAAAAATCACCACCCGTACTAGAATGCTTTTTGTAATGTTCATATCGAAATAAAAGAAGCAAGACTTCATGATCAGGCTGTTCATGCAGAGTATCTGCAAGAATGCGCTGCAGTGTTTTGTGATCCTGCAATCTATCTAAAGCAAGTCGCTCACCTTCTGAGCCGTACCCTTGCCCCACATACAAAACTTCTAAGTCATCCTGTCCATCTAGGTTGTATTCGCAATCAGCCATAAACCGAAAAATAGGCATTTTAACTGTTTCGCCATTTACTGCTTGATAATAAATGCCGTCTTGAGGATAACCGGTAACCTGCACGGAGGTAATATAATCTGCGAGTTTCAAAGTATGCTTGAAAGGGAATCTCTCATAATCGTGTCCAAATTGGACAAGGAAATCCCCTTTAATATAATTGTTTTCAATTCTAACTGAATCAGGAGCTACACTAATTCGAGGGCGTCTAGTAATGAGATATAAGTTACACCCAATTAGAGCTTCGCGGACATTATCATTCTTAGCCAA
>JAYENR010000056.1:0-3307 GCA_034722175.1 Pseudomonadota bacterium
GACCACGGTGTTGCAACACAGTAAGAGCATCATAGATCTCTTGGTTTACTGGCTGATTAACCGATACAATCCCAACAAT
This sequence comes from Pseudomonadota bacterium, assembly GCA_034722175.1. Lineage (GTDB taxonomy): Bacteria > Pseudomonadota > Gammaproteobacteria > Thiomicrospirales > Thiomicrospiraceae > Thiomicrorhabdus. The sequence goes on from JAYENR010000056.1 coordinate 80, forward strand.
ACCACACATAGGGTTTCTCTCTTTTGAATCAATTTAAAGGTTCTTAAGCCACTTCTATTGACAGAAGTGGTTATGGAACAACTGTTTTTTTAACGTTTAAAATCAATGTCCGAAAATAGCGTCTATTTTACCTGCACTATGACCGAATGGGTACGAATTGCCTTATCAATTTTTCTTTTATCTCTTTCAGCTTCTGAACGAGTCTTGTAAGGCCCCGTTCTCACTGAAAAAGATTTTGCTTTAGGAAACTCTTTTATCCAAACCTCATATTTATCATCTAACAGACCTAACACTCGATTGGCTGCTTTAATATCTTTTGAACCATAAACTTTAAGCAGCCACTCGCCAGCTTTAGGTTCTGGATTACCTGTACCCACAGATTTGATTAAAGTTGATTTAGCTGTCGCCTTAACAACTTTTTCACTCTCAATCATTGTAGGCTTGGTCTCTTTAGCCGCTGTGGTAACCATCTCCGACTCTTGACGGTCACTCGCTTTGTTAACTGGTTTAATAAACGGTTGTTCAATATCAGCAATCGGCTCATCTTTAACGGGTAACACATACTGCTGATAGACCACCGGCTCCGTCGATTTGAACTCTGCCTCTGTTTCACTATCTGGATTAAAGTTAACCGGATTGCTATACCAACTTGGCACAACAATCACCAGCAATAACAACCAAATGGCCGCACCGGTTAATCGAAACTTACTGATCTCGTCCATCCTTAGATCACTCACACCTAAACCCAATCACGAGACTGTAAAGCTTCAAAAGCTTGCGAGACGGTAAAAAACGAACCCCAAACCAGTACTGGTTGCTCTGGTAATTGTGCAACCGTAAAGGTGGCCTCTTCAATCGTTTCAAGAGCAACAATCTTATCTTTTGAAATGCCGGCATCCATTAACAACGCTTGCAACTCTCCAATAGAGCTAGAACGAGGAATCGTCAAATCCGCAATAAACCACTGATCAACCCATGGCGCTAAGGTTTTAACCATCGGTAAACTGTCTTTATCGTTTAGAACCGAAAATACCGCACTGTATTTTTGTGTATTTGTCGAACCTGCAAGGTACTCAGCTAAGGCATCCGCAGACTGTGGATTGTGGGCGACATCAATCAACCAGGCCTGTTCATTTACTTCAAGTTGCTGTAAACGACCAGGATGTTTAACCTTCTCTAAACCACCACAAATCGCTTGAACACTCACGGGTAAATCAGGCTGTATTTGATTCAAAAGTGCCAAAACACCCGCAGCATTCTGTAATTGAAAATCGCCCCTTAAGGCTGGAAACGGCAAAGATCGGCCTTCTAATTCTGGCCAGGCCTGGTTCAACTGAACTGACCAGGCCTGTTGAGTTTTTTGGAAGTCAAAATCACGTTTTAAACTGCTTAAAGGCACATGATGCTCAACAACAAAATCAAATAGACTTAAAGGCGGATTCGGATCTGAACAAACTGCGGGTTTATTGGCACGTGTAATTCCAGCCTTTTCAGTGGCAATGACTGAACGATCCCCTCCTAACCAATCTATGTGATCAACATCAATGGCTGTAATCAACGCCGCATCCGCATCAACTAAATTCACCGCATCTAGACGCCCACCTAAGCCAACCTCTAAAACAGCGACATCCATTTTCTGCCGCTTAAAAATCAATAATGCCGCTAAGGTGGAAAACTCAAAATAGGTTAGTTTGGTGTTATTACGTGCCAGTTCAATCTCTAGAAAAGCATCTATAATCTGCTGATCTTCAACCACCTGACCATTAAGTTGAATACGCTCATTAAAACGCAAAATATGTGGAGAAGTATAAGATCCTACCGAGTAACCTGCTGCATCCAAAATAGAGGATAACATTGCGACACTGGATCCTTTTCCATTGGTTCCTGCCACACTGATTACAAACGGAGCAGGCCTGTCAATTTCGAGCTGCTTTGCCACCTTAGCAACACGCTCTAACCCAAGGTCAATCTCTTGGGCGTGCAAGGACAATAACCAATCAATCCAAACCTGAAGGCTTGCATCGCTTGAAGGGTGATTCATATAGTTACTTTTTCAAAGTCGATATAAAAACAAAGGCCTTTAATCACCACAACCATGGAAACGAAAGGCCTTAACAATTTAAGCTGGTTTTTTCAACAACATACGGCAGATACTTGACAATTCATCTGCCAGTTCGTGACGATGAATAATACGATCAATCGCACCATGCTCTAACAGGAATTCACTACGCTGAAAACCTTCTGGAAGCTTTTCACGAACCGTCTGTTCAATAACACGCGGACCAGCAAAACCGATTAACGCCTTAGGTTCGGCAACATTAAGGTCACCTAACATTGCAAAACTGGCAGAAACACCACCCATAGTAGGATCCGTTAACACAGAAATAAACGGTAAACCTTTAGCACGCAAACGACCTAAAGCAGCACTGGTTTTAGCCATCTGCATTAAAGAAAATAACGCTTCTTGCATACGCGCCCCACCACTGGCAGAGAATACAATCAATGGTGCTTTAAGTTCGATTGCTGTATTCACAGCACGCACAAACTTCTCACCCATAACCGATCCCATCGATCCACCCATGAATTTAAATTCAAACGCACCTGCAACCACTTCCAAACCGTTAATACTACCCGTTGCCGTCACAAATGAATCTTTTTCATTGGTCACTTTCTGAGCTTGAGAAATACGATCCTTATATTTCTTAATGTCTTTAAATTTCAAACGATCAACCGGTGAAACCGTTCCAGCTAATTCCTGGAAAGAGCCTTCATCAAAAAATGATAAGAGACGATCACGACCACCTAAACGCATGTGATGATCACACTTAGGACAAACTTCTTTATTTCGAGCAACTTCTGAACGATAAAGCGTGCTTTCGCACTTAGGACACTTAGTCCACAGCCCTTCTGGTACAGAACTCTTACGCTCAGTGACCTGTTTAATACTCGGTAGAATTTTGTCAAACCAGTTCATCTCTATTTCTCCTGAACGTTTAATGCATCTGCGCGATCGATCGCAGAACGGAATTCTGTCATTTTCTCACTTAATGCGAGTTCAATTTCATATAAATCTTGATCGTGGTTGGCCTCAATAATACTCACCAAAGAGGAACCTACAATAATTGCATCCCCTAATTGTGCCATTTTAAACGCTGTTTCACCATCACGAATACCGAAACCAATTCCGATTGGCAAGTTAAGCTTTTCACTAATACGTTTCACCTGTTT
>JAYENR010000057.1:0-19437 GCA_034722175.1 Pseudomonadota bacterium
TGTTGGCTATTAGGATAAGTTCTCTCAAATATTCAAATTGATACGCTAATAAAAAAAGAATACTTATAAAAATATAAAGAACGAATCTAAAAAAAGAATCATCCATTATGAACTTAACATTTAGTATAAGGCACTATTGCCTTGTTATTGGGTATTCGCCAGTTAATCATGATTATTTGCCACCCTATTAAATTAACAAGTTGTTTTGAACGTTTATCCGGTATTACCAACAGAAACGTTCATTCCGTTAAACTCTACGAATAGAATACTATACACAAAAAAACGTATCCAAAACCTTTAGATACGTAAAAAATCATAACTTAACCATCTATCAAATACCTTCTTTTACTTTTAATCTATTCCGAACAGGCCTGTTCGGTTTAATTAAGACTTTTAAAACCGAATTCCATACACAAAAAAAGCCCGTAAGAATGAACTCAATAGTTCACTTTTACGGGCTTTATTTGCAGCCGATATTAATCAGCTATCGGTTTATTAACGCAAATTAAATCGCGTTAATAATATCGTTTAGCGTGTCGCTTGGGCGCATGGCAACCGCGGTATCAACGGTATTTGGTTGGTAGTAACCACCAATTTCAACCGCAGAACCTTGTGCGTCGTTTAACTCGGCCACAATCTTATCTTCGTTTGCGGTTAGGGCTTCTGCAACGGGTGCAAAGCGCGCTTTAAGATCGGCGTCTGCATCTTGAGCCGCCAATTCTTGCGCCCAATACATCGTTAGGTAGAAGTGACTGCCACGATTGTCTAGCTCACCGACTTTACGTGACGGTGACTTGTTGGTGTCTAAGAACTTGCCTGTCGCTTTATCTAGAGTATCGGCTAAGACTTGTGCTTGTGCGTTATCAAAGTTTTGCGATAAGTGCTCTAGAGAAACCGCTAATGCCAAGAACTCACCTAACGAATCCCAACGCAGGTGGTTTTCGTTAATCAACTGCTGAACGTGCTTAGGTGCAGAACCGCCCGCACCCGTTTCAAACAGGCCACCACCATTCATTAATGGCACGATTGACAGCATTTTTGCAGAAGTCCCTAATTCTAGAATTGGGAATAGATCGGTTAGGTAATCACGTAACACGTTACCCGTTACCGAAATCACATCTTTACCGTCTTTAACATGACGCAAAGTGAAACGCGTTGCTTCTGCTGGCGCCATAATGTGAATTTCTAGACCCGTTGTATCGTGATGCGTTAAGTAGTCCGTTACTTTAGCGATGATTTGGTGATCATGCGCACGTTCGGTATCTAACCAGAACACGGCTGGAACTCCCGTTGCACGTGCACGGCTGACAGCCAATTTAACCCAGTCTTGAATCGGTGCGTCTTTGGTTTGACACATACGGAAGATATCGCCCGCTTCAACTGACTGTTCTAATAAAGTGTTACCTTCTGAATCCACCGCACGGATGGTTCCTGTACCTGACGCTTGGAATGTTTTATCGTGTGAACCGTACTCTTCCGCTTTTTGAGCCATTAAACCCACGTTTGGAACCGTTCCCATTGTGGTTGGATCAAATGCACCGTAGTGTTTACAGAAACGAATGGTCTCGTCATACAAAGTCGCGTAACAACGATCTGGAATCACACACATAGTATCTTGCTGTTTACCGTCTTTATTCCACATCTGACCAGAGGTACGAATCATCGCTGGCATAGACGCATCAATAATCACGTCAGAAGGCACGTGCAAGTTAGTAATCCCTTTATCTGAATCCACCATCGCCATATCTGGACCCGCTTCAATCGCCGCTGTTAAATCGGCTTCGATCTCAGCTTTTTTGTCTGCTGGTAGCGATTCGATTTTGCTGTAAACGTCGCCTAAGCCGTTGTTCACATTCACGCCGATCTCTTTAAACGTGTCTGCGTGTTTGGCAAATACGTCGGCAAAAAATACTTCTACTGCATTACCAAAGATAATTGGATCAGAGACTTTCATCATGGTTGCTTTCATGTGCAGAGAGAACAAAACACCTTGTTCTTTTGCATCGGCAATCGCTTGTTTTAAGAAAGCACGTAACGCAGACTGACTCATCACAGACGCATCTAACACTTCACCAGCTTGTAACGGCGCAGCACCTTTTAATTCGGTTACCGAACCATCTTCGGCCACAAATTCAATTTTGAATTCGGTTGCATCTGCAAGCGTGATTGATTTTTCAGAACCGTAGAAGTCGCCTTCTGACATATGAGCCACGTGTGTTTTTGAATCTTCAGCCCACGCACCCATTGAATGTGGGTTTTTCTTCGCGTAGTTTTTAACCGATGCTGGCGCACGACGGTCAGAGTTACCTTCACGTAACACTGGGTTTACTGCTGAACCTAATACTTTCGCGTAACTGGCTTTAATGGCTTTCTCTTCATCATTCTGCGGATCAGCAGGATAATTTGGAATTGCATAGCCGTGTGCTTGAAGTTCTGAAATTGCCGCGGTCAACTGTGGAATAGACGCTGAGATATTTGGAAGCTTAATAATATTGGCTTCTGGCGTTTTCGCTAACTCACCTAACTCGGTTAACGCATCACCGATACGCTGTTCTTCAGTCAGATAACTTGGGAAATTTGCAATGATACGCCCTGCTAATGAAATGTCTCGTGTCTCTACGCTGACATTTGCCGCCCCAGTAAACGCTTGTACCATCGGTAAAAACGAATAGGTTGCTAAAGCTGGCGCTTCATCAGTTAGGGTATAAATGATCTTTGATTGGTCTGACATACAATTTCCCGTTTTGGTGATCTGCAAAAGACGCGTCTACAAAGCAAACCGCACTTTGTGTCGTCGTGAGCGTTTATAAAAGTGTTAAAATGGCGTCTATTTTATCACCTGCACCGCTTTTCAAAAAGTGATTACAAACTTAAGAACCGAATTTATGTCGAATCTGCTGTTATTTAACAAACCATTTAACGTTTTATGCCAATTTACCGATGAACCGGAGTTTAAAGACAAACGAGAAACGCTAGCCGATTACATTAATCAACCGGGTTTTTATGCAGCTGGCCGATTGGATCGAGACTCAGAAGGCCTGTTGTTATTAACCAATGATGGCAAGTTACAGCAGTTCATCTCCAACCCAAAAACCAAACAACCGAAAACCTATTTGGTACAGGTTGAAGGTGAGCTAACTAAAGAGGCGGTTAAGCAGTTGCAACAAGGTGTTAAACTCAAAGATGGCATGACCCGCCCTGCCAAAGCCAGAAAAGTGTCTGAGCCTAAATGGTTATGGGATCGCAATCCACCGGTGCGCGAACGTAAAAACATTCCTACCACTTGGTTAGAGTTAACCATTACCGAAGGTAAAAATCGTCAAGTGCGTCGTATGACCGCCGCAGTGGGCTTTCCAACCCTACGTTTGATTCGTACTCAGATTGGCAAGTGGAAGTTAGGAAGTTTAAAACAAGGTGAGTCGTCACTATTAAACGATCAGAGTATTTAAATGATCTCTAGCGTCGTCGTCACGCGTGCTCTCTGTTAAAATAGTTTCAATTTAAAACACGCAATACAAACGTATCAAAACAGGTTTTTTCTTAGTTATGGATAACTCAAAAATCAAAGTCATTGTCGGTCTTTCTGGTGGGGTCGATTCCTCGGTTGCCGCCCTTCTTCTTAAGCAGCAAGGTTACGATGTTGAAGGTCTGTTTATGAAAAACTGGGAAGGCGACGATACCGAAGATTATTGTCCAGCGATGGAAGATATGAAAGATGCCTCTGCGGTTGCGAATATTCTGGAGATTCCCTTACATATTGAAAACTTCTCTGGCCAGTATTGGGACAATGTCTTTGAGCACTTTTTAGCGGAGTACAAATCCGGTCGTACGCCTAATCCAGATATTCTGTGTAACAAAGAGGTGAAATTTAAAGCGTTTTTGCAACATGCAATGTCTTTAGGCGCCGACTATATCGCCACAGGTCATTACACCCGTGTTGCTCGTGATGAAGATGGCACTTGCCACCTGCTAAAAGGCTTAGACGACAATAAAGATCAAAGTTATTTTTTATACACTCTGCAACAACATCAACTGCAAAAGTCGATGTTTCCAGTAGGTGAATTAGAAAAACCGGCCGTCAGAAAGTTGGCCGAAGAAGCCGGTTTTATCACCCATGATAAAAAAGACAGCACCGGAATATGTTTTATTGGTGAACGTAAATTCAAAGACTTTTTACAGCGCTTTTTACCCGCCCAACCCGGTGAAATTGTCGATGATCAAGGTACGGTGATCGGTAAACACGATGGTTTGATGTATCACACTCTAGGGCAACGTAAAGGCTTAGGAATTGGTGGCGGACATGGTCACGGCAATGATCCTTGGTATGCGGCGGACAAAGATTTAAAAAGTAACCGTTTGGTTGCGGTTCAAGGTAAAGACCACCCTCTTTTACAGCATCCACTATTAGTAGCGGACACGTTGGATTGGGTGTCAGGCGAATGCCCTGCGTTAAACACGCCTTTAAAAGCTAAAATTCGATATCGTCAGGCAGAACAACCTTGCCAAATTATCGAACACAAAGACGGTAAAATCGTGGTGCAGTTTGATGAACCGCAAACCGCAGTGGCACCAGGCCAGTCGGTGGTTTTTTATGTTGGGGATGACTGTTTAGGCGGCGGTATTATCGACCAACGATTACATACATTAGATGAACGTACCGACGTTTAAAAACGGTTAAGACACATTTCAGGAAATTTTATGTCTCAATATTCAGATCAAGATCGCGCGATTGCGTTAATTGGAATTTACCAAAGTGCCAAGATGGTTTACGACTTGGCAACCACGGGTAACGTCAATGACACTGCTTTTAAAACCACGATTCAATCCTTGTTTCAGGACAACCCAGCCGATACCTTAGGTGTCTATGGCGGACAGGTTGAAAACATTCAATTAGGCGTGAACACGCTATTGACCCAAATGAGTTCGGATCAAGCCGTTCAAAATCGTAATGTCGAGATTACACGTTATGTCTTAAGCATGATCATTCTTGAGAAAAAGCTCAATCAGACCGAAGGCAAAATGGGTGCTATTTTTAATATGCTGGAAACCGCCAAAGCGCAACAAGAACACTTTGGAGAGATGCATGAAAATGTCATCGCTTCTCTGGCACGTTGTTACACAGAAAACGTCAGTGACGTGCAACCTCGCGTGATGGTGAACGGCAATCATGGTCATCTTCAAAACCCGACAACGGCAAACAAAATTCGTGCAATTTTATTGGCTGGAATTCGTTCTGCCACCTTGTGGCGCCAAGTCGGTGGCTCACGTTGGGGCTTAATCTGGTCACGTAAAAAGTACCTAAAAGCCGCTCAAAGCTTATCGCGTGGTGAACCAGAAAAAGTCGAAAATAACGAATCCAGCCTATTTAGAAAAGACGACGAATAACGACCGAATAACAAGAGAACCCACTATGAATATCACCATTGAATCCAATCCATCACAAGAAACGTTAGAACAACTCGGTGTGAAGTCTTGGGCAATTTGGGAAAAAGAGGTCTCTGAATTCCCATGGTTTTACGATGCCGAAGAGGTCTGCTATATCTTAGAAGGTCAAGTCACCGTTACGCCTGATGGCGGTGAACCCGTTACGATTCAAGCGGGTGACTTAGTGACCTTTCCTGCGGGTATGGGCTGTCACTGGAACATTACCGAAGCCATTCGCAAACACTATCTGTTTCGATAAGTTAACTCATTAACACTCTCTTCTGAACATATATTCAACGCCTACCTCTGATTCATTCACAAATAGCAGATACCAAAAAACCAAGCTAGAACTGACTAGATTCGTAAAGAATAAAGGCGGTTCTAGCTTGGTTTTTTGGTGTCTAAACTTTTTGTGATTCTAAAACTGAACAGGCCTGGTTGAATTGATTCAAACCAGGCCTGTTCAGAATTCAGAGAGTGTTAAAACAATCCATTATTTAATCGTTTTATAATTCTCTCTTTTTGAAACATCCGCTGATGCAACCAGTGCTTTTAGACGCTGTTCAATTTCATTGGTTGCCATTAGCTCACTGATTGCCCCTTCTAACTGAGCTTTCTGAGCATCATTTACATCCATGTTACGCAGTTCAGTAACTTGGATAAGAATAGTATCACCCGTTGCTAACTGAGCTGAACGCCAGCTTGCTTTACCATCAACTGTTTTAGCGGCCTTGAACACTTCATTGGTGATCTGAGGCAGAATATTCTGACTGTTACGATTCACCCAACCAACCGTATTCCACTCAATCCCATCACGCATCAAGGATTCAGGATTTTCACCTGCATTCACTTTCGTAAACAGCTCTTCACCTAACTTAGCGGCTTCCGCAATCGCAGCATCACGCTGTAAGTTCTCTTTAATACCCGCTTCTACTTCAGCCAATGGTTTTTGACGAGCTTCAACGTAGTCCTTAACACGCACCACAACCGAGTGATTGGTCGCTAAATCGATCGAACTACTGTTTAAACGAGACTTTAAAACATCTTCAGAGAAAGCTGAATTAATCACTTTATGATTGCTTGTTACTTGATCCGCTCCACCATCACGACTAAAGGCTTCTGAAGTATGTAGCTTTAATCCTGTCGCTTCAATCACTGGCTCTAAGCTGTCCGACTGTTCATAAGCGATGGTATTCACTTGCTCAAGGAGATCAAAGTACTGCTTTTCCGCTTCTTGTAACTGGTACTGTTCTGTCACCTGAGCTTTAACTTCCGCAAACGGCTGAACCTGAGCAGCTTCGATACCCGTTAATTTGATTAGGTGAAAACCAAAATCGGTTTTAACTGGATCACTAACTTGACCCGCTTCCATTGAGAAAACCGCTTCATCAAATTCAGGTACCATCATGCCCTGCTCAAAGCTACCTAAATCACCACCCGATTGCGCTGAACCTGGATCTTGTGAGTAGGTTTTAGCCAACTCTTCAAATGATTCACCAGCCGCAATTTTAGCTTGAACTTCCGCAACCGTTTTCATAGCAGCAGTTTCTGCTTCTACCGTGTCAGCTTCCAAGTTGATTAAGATATGTTTTGCTTGACGCTTTTCAGGCAACATAAACAAAGATTTATTGTCGCTGTAATAGCCTTGTAAAAGCTCGTCATCAACGGCGATGTTTTTCGCTAACTCAGTTTGAGAGAGTTCAATGTACTCAACCACAACCTGTTCAGGGGCAACATACTGCTCTTTGTTCTCCTCATAAAATGAGTTCACCGCCTCTTCAGAGACAACAGCCGTTTTTAAGAAAGGACGTTGATCAACACGCAAATAGTTAATGTTACGTTCTTGACCTTGAAGTTTGGCCAACTGCTCAACTTCAAAAGCCGTTGCGAAGGTAGAGCTCTGCGTTAACATTTTGTACTGGTTTTCAACCAAGAACTGACGCTGTTCATACTCAAAACGTGCCACGTTTAAACCGTTACGCATCAGAATTTCTTCATAGACTTTCTGATTGAATTTGCCATCTTGCTGAAAAACCTCAGCTGATTGAATGGTCATCGCTAGCTGCTGATTACTGATCATCATGCCATTGTCATTTGCCCACTGACGTATCACTTCAGATTCAACCAAGGCGTCCATCACTTGATCGCGAAGTTCTTCATCTTTGACAACTTGATCATACATATCACCAAACTGCTGTTCTAAACGCGATTTTTGACGGTTATAAAGCATTAAGAAATCACGTGCGGTCAGATCTTCACCGTTTACTTCGGCAACCACAACAACCTTATCGCCACGCGCGTATTGGTCAATCCCAAACAATGCAAACGTTAAGATAATCAGACCCACAATGACCCAGGCAATCCAACCTTGTGCATTACTCCTAATGGCTTGTAACATGCTTTTTTCCTTACTTAATTATTTCGTACAAAATAGCGCTCTATGATACCAAGCTAACCCTAGGGTTTCACCCTCTTTAGGACATTTTTACCTTAATTAACTCAGTAATGACTCTTACTGTTATTAATTTAAAACTAATAACCTTGAAAACAATGAGATAGCGCAAATAAATAGCATTCAAAAATAGGGATTTTTAAACTGAACAGGCCTGTTCAGTTTATTTTGAACTGTCTTTGAAATATAAAAAAACCCGAGTGAATGAATCAACTCGGGTCTCTTTAATTAAACTCGTCTAACAACTATGCAAACGGGTCAGTAATCACTAAGGTTTCAGAACGATCCGGCCCGGTTGATAGAATTGAAACAGGAACCCCCACCTCTTCTTCTAAGAAACGAATGTAGTCTTTCGCTTCTTGTGGCAATCCATCCCAAGAATCGATTCCAACCGTTGATGTATTCCAACCCGGCATCGTCACAAAGTTTGGCGTACACATATCGTACTCATCCGCACTGGCTGGTGGCAACATTAAGGTTTCGCCATTCATTGAGTATGAGGTACAGATTTTGATCTCTTTTAGCGTATCCATTACGTCTAACTTAGTTAGGCACATTCCGGTTAAACCGTTAATTTGTGCTGAACGACGCAGAGCAACAGAGTCAAACCAACCACAACGACGCTGACGCCCTGTTGTTGCTCCAAACTCATGGCCACGGGTTCCTAACTCTTTACCGATTGGGTCACCTTCATCGGCATCACAATCGTAAGCCAATTCTGATGGGAAAGGTCCGCTACCGACACGGGTTGCGTAAGCTTTGGTAATACCTAAAATGTAGTCTAACTCAGTTGGCCCAATACCTGCACCTGGCCCCGCACCACCCGCAGTGGTGTTAGAAGACGTTACATAAGGGTAAGTTCCGTGATCGATATCCAATAACGTCCCTTGAGCACCTTCAAACATTAGGTTTTTACCTTGACGGTTGTAGGTATCAATTAGGTTTGGAATATCGGCCAACATTGGCTGAATCATTTTTGAGTAACGTTCACACTTCGCCCATAACTGATCAAAGTCAACTGGGTCAACTTTATAGTAATGCTCTAACGAAAAATTATGATAAGCCAACGTTTCCGCTAATTTAGCTTTCATCTGTCCCATATTACGGAAGTCGCCGGCACGTAAACCACGACGAGCCACTTTATCTTCGTAAGCAGGTCCAATTCCACGACCCGTAGTACCAATTTTTTTGTTACCACGTGCGATTTCACGCGCTTGGTCTAACGCAACGTGATAGTCCAAAATCAACGGACAAGCGTCACTGATCTTTAAACGATTTTGAACGTCTAAACCAGTCGTTTCTAATTCACCGACCTCTTTTTCTAAAGCATCTGGTGCTAACACTACACCATTACCAATAAAGCACTCTACGTCTTCACGCAAGATTCCAGACGGGATTAAGTGTAAAACAGTTTTCTGCCCATCAATAACCAATGTATGCCCTGCATTGTGCCCGCCTTGAAAACGGACTACAGCAGCAACGCGATCAGTTAAAAGGTCAACAATTTTACCTTTCCCTTCATCGCCCCATTGAGTGCCTACAACAACAATATTACGTTTTGACATAAATAACTTCTTAAAGATTAACGATTCTAAATTCTATATTTTGCAGTAGGCTGTTATTTAACCGCCCACTGACCTGCTTCCGAGACTAACTTTTTAGCGTCTGCAGGCACGCTATCAAGATCATAACTACTGATCACTTGATAACCTTGCTCTTTGAGTTCCGCTACTTTCGCTTTAAGCTGTGAATCCGCAACCACTGGTGCATAGACTTGGCCTTTAGTTGACTCTTCAATATCCGCAACTAAATCCAAAGCGGTTCTTAAATCTAAGCTGAAGCCAGTTGCTGGTAGTGAAAGACCAAACTCTTGGCCAATGCCATCGTAACGACCACCTTTAGCGATCAACTGAAGACCAGAGCTGTAGCAACCAAAGATCACACCAGTATGGTAGTGGTATCCACGGATATCAGCTAAGTCTAAATGAATACCAACAGACTGGGTGGCATTCACATGGGTAACAATCGTTTGTAAGCGAACTAATGCCGCATCTAAGGTATCAGACAGACCTGCTAAGACTGTCTGTGCTTTGTTAAGAATATCTTGTGCATTTCCTGCTAACTGCAATAGGCCTGCAAACACAGGCTGAAGCGTTGCAGATAATTCAGTTTCAGCTAACCATTCATTAAATTCAGGTACGGCTTTACGTTTTAAGATATTACGTAAAGAGGCTTCTTGCTGTTCTGTTAACTCAGCAAGACGAGTCAACTCTTCCACAATACCAACATGACCTAAACTCATCTGTAAGTTAGGCAACTCGATTCCAGACAAGCTATCTAGCATCACTTCAATGACTTCGATATCACTCTCAACACCTTCATGACCAAATAGTTCTGCACCGACTTGAACAGGGCTACGTGAACCTTTGGCTTTATTGTTGCGAGTTTTTAAAACTTCACCAACATAACAAAGACGCGAAATTTGATCCGCTGCTTTCAAACGATTACTAACAATACGAGCAACCTGCGGAGTCATATCAGCACGAACGCCCATCATACGACCACTCTCTTGGTCAGTAAAACGGCACATCTCGGTAGCACGATGTCGGCCTGTACCCGTTAATAGTGAATCAGTGAATTCTGCAATCGGCGGTAGAACCAGATCATAACCAGATAGATGGAAGCCATCTACCAGCTTACGACGGTAAGATTCTAATTTCTGAGCTTGCGGTGGTAACAGGTCTTCTAGACCTTCCGGGGTGAACCACGTAGATTGTTGCATGTTTGACTCTTTTTTTATTCAATTACGTAAATGCGGTATAACCGCACTATTTTAAAACAAAATGGAAATGTTAGCTGAAAAATAACAAAATCAATAGGCCGATGGTAATACTCACCAATCCCATTACACGCAATTGCTGCTCTGGTAGTTCGGTGGCTTCTTTCATCATCTTGCGCCAAAACTCTGGAAATACGAAAGGTAAAATACCCTCCATAATGAAGAACAGAGCGATGGCGGCTAATAGGGTTGTTTCTAACATGCTTCCACAAAAAAGGTGGGTTGCCCCACCTTTCTCTTTCGACTGATTATCGGTTACTACTTAACGGAATCGTTAAAGTATTTAAAGAAGTCTGATTTAGGATCAACTAACATCACATCAGATTTATCTTTAAACGATTTTTGATAAGCGTTAATACTGTGGTAGAAAGAGTAGAACTCAGCATCTGCGTTATAGGCTTTTGCATAAATTTCTGCAGCTTGCGCATCCCCTTGACCACGAAGAATTTCTGCTTCAGAGTAGGCATCCGCTAAGATAACAACACGCTGACGATCGGCATCCGCACGAATCTTTTCAGCCGCTTCCGACCCTTTCGAACGCAGGTCTTTAGCAACACGGTTACGTTCCGCTTCCATACGACGGTAAACTGACTCACTGATGTCTTTTGCTAGATCGATACGTTTGATACGAACATCTGCAATTTCAATCCCGAAAGCACTCGCTGCATTCGCAGTCGTGTCTTTAATCTTTTGAGCAATTTCAATACGCTCACCAGAGATTACCTCTTTAACAGTTCGGTTACCAAATTCGGCACGTAAACCATCTTTAACAATCTGGCCTAAACGCATACCCGCTAAACGGTTATCACCATTCATTGTGGTATAGAACAGTTCAACATCGTTAATACGCCACTTAACAAACGAATCCACCTCAAGGTTTTTCTTTTCACTGGTTAAGTAACGTTCTGGCGCAGCATCTAACGTTTGTAAACGTTGGTCGAATTTGCGCACGTTGTTGATAAACGGTGTTTTAAAGTGAAGACCAGGCTCTACATCCGCTTTTACAATTTCCCCTAAACGAAGAACAACGGCGGTTTCCCACTGGTTAACTACAAACAGTGAACTGCTCGCTACAAATAGAACTGCGGCGACTAAAATAGATAAAACTGATTTCATTAACGTAGCTCCCTATTCTTTAAATAGTCACGGATGCCAGTACGCTGTGACGTATTATTGTTAGTTGCAGCCGGTGCAGGTTGTACTGGCTGAGGAGCAATGGCATTTTCACTCATTTTAAATTGCGTTGAACTTTGACCACCTACCATCTTATCAAGTGGTAAATACATCAAGTTATTTGCATTATCAGAGCCAATAAATACTTTACTGGTATTCCCCAATACATTTGTTACCGCATCAATATACAGACGGTTACGCGTCACTTCTGGTGCTTTTTGATATTCAGTCACGATACTGGTGAAACGTGACGCCTCACCTGTTGCCTGAGCGATAACACGATCATGATAGGCACTGGCTTCTTCTAATTCACGAGCCGCTTTACCACGTGCTTTAGGAAGCACATCATTAGAATAGGCTTCCGCTTCATTGATTAAACGCTCTCTATCTTCTCGAGCTTTAACCACGTCTGCAAATGCGGATTGAACTTGTTCAGGTGGCTGAGCATCCTGTAAGTTAACGGTGGTAATCATCAAACCCGTTCCATAAGCATTCAAATTGACCTGCGCCAATTCCTGAACCTTAGAGACTACTTCGTTACGTCCTTCCGTCAATACAAAATCCATCGAGTTTTGACCAACCACTTCACGCAACGCACTTTCGGTTACGGCACGTAAGGTTAAATCAGGATCTGCCGTCTGGAACAGATACTGATTGGCACTTTCAATTTTGTACTGAATCGCAATTTTAAGATCAACAATGTTCTCATCTTTAGTTAACATCAATGATTCATTAGGGACATCACCAGAACGATTGTTACGTGAATCTGTACCTGAACGGTAACCGATTTCCGCAGTACGAATTTGGTCAACGTTCACAATACGAACCGTTTCAATCGGATATGGCATATGCCAATGAGGTCCGGCTTTTGTCTCTTCAACAAAGGCACCAAAACGCGTAACAACACCACGCTCGGCTGGATCAACAATATAAATACCTGACAACAACCAAACAACAACGATCACACCAAAGATCAGACTACCGCCTAATCCGCCAATGCCGCCGCCATTGCCCATTTTATTGCCAGCACCACCAAAGATACTCTGTGCTTTTTTAAGCATGGCATCTAAGTCTTGATCACTTTTTTTAGGTCTTCTTGGTGGTTGTTGCTTAGGCGGTTCATTGTCACCACCATTATTGCCATTATTCCCTGAATTACCCCAAGGATCCTGGCCAGGTTTACCTGGTTCATTCCAAGCCATTTATATTCTCCGTCGATTGGATTACGATCCGCCTCATTTTTGAGGACACGAATAGAGCATATTTTAGAGTCTTAACCCCAAAATGTCACCCATTAAAATTTTTTATTACAAAACGGCCGACTCTAATTTTGCATCAATTACAAATTAGTCCTGCTCAATCACTTTAGCATCCAGCAATTCATCCCACTTCTGCACCATCTGCCACTCTTGTTCAGTTAGATGCATCGTAAACAGGCTATTACCTTGATCATCAAAGCCTTCATCAATGATTTGCCCAAGTTGATACAGTTCAGCGCGTTTTTTACCAGCCGCCACATCAAGGGTTAATGAGACCTTATAAAAGCTGCCTTTAAAAAAGGAAGCAACAGATTCCATTAAGGCATTGATTCCCTGACCGCTTTGAGCAGAGAGCCAGACACGTTCAGGAACCCCCTCTTCATTCAGGTCCACTTTTGCTTCAACAACCGGATCAAGTTTATCGATCTTATTAAAGACCACAAGTTGCGGAACATCCTGGGCGCCTACCTCAGCAATGACCTCTTCCACATCGCGAATTTTCTCTTCACGGAGGGGATCAGCTGCATCTACTAAATGGATCAGTAGATCGGCTTCACTAGTCTCTTCCAAGGTAGAACGGAAAGCCGTAACCAAATCATGTGGGATGTGACGAATAAACCCAACGGTATCAGCAAAGATGACTGGGCCGGCTCCTGGAAGATGGACACGTCTCAGCGTAGAATCCAATGTGGCAAACAGACGATCTTCGGCATACACACTAGCTGTAGTCATGTGATTAAACAACGTAGATTTACCTGCATTGGTATAACCCACAATCGTGATTGTCGGCAGCTCAGAACGCTTACGAGAACGGCGACCTAAGTCACGTTGTTTACGCACCTTTTCAATACGAGATTCAAGCTGTTTAATACGCCCCTGAACCAAACGCCTATCAGATTCAAGCTGAGTTTCACCAGGCCCTCTAGCCCCAATCCCACCTTGACGATCCAAGTGAGTCCACCCTTTAACCAGTCGAGTCGACATGCGCTTTAACTGAGCCAATTCGACTTGAAGCTTCCCTTCATGAGAACGGGCGCGCTGGGCAAAGATATCCAAGATCAGACCGACACGGTCTAATACTTGACAGTCAAGTTCAGTAGAGATATTACGTTCTTGGGCAGGAGACAGCGCATGGTTAACAATAACCACATCGGCTTCATGAAGCTCTACGGCAGTTTTTATCTCTTGAACCTTGCCTTTACCAACAAAAAACTTTGGATCGGGAGAGTGGCGTTTAGTGGTGATAAGTTCACAGATTTCCGCCCCAGCAGAATCAACAAGTTCATAAAACTCATCCAACTCTTCACGGTCTGCTTCATTGTGAAAGTCGACGTGAACCAGAACTGCACGTTCTAAGTCACGTCGCTCGAGACGATCAAATAATTCCATTCAGGCAGTTAATTTCCTTGCTGTTGTGCTAAATGACTGCTGAATGTTAATTGATTTGAAACCTTAAGGTCGGATTTAGTCATTCGCTGAACTGTTATCTTCAGCTCCATTTTCATAAGGCTTTGGATCACGCATAGGAACAATCGTAGAAATGGCATGTTTATAAACCATTTGGGTGACGTTGCTTCTTAATAACACAACAAACTGGTCAAAAGAGTCTACCCGCCCTTGCAGCTTCACACCATTGACTAGGTAAATCGAAACATTAATTTTCTCTTTACGCAGTGCATTTAAATAAGGGTCTTGAATAGGTAAAGCTTTAGCCACCTTTTTATTCTCCATGATCATTTCCTATTATTATTTTTAGAATCATTTTATTTTTATTAATCACTCTCTCAAAGGTCGCAATAGCTTGTCTAAGCGAAAACCGCCGATAACAAATTACTATTACGTACAATTAGCGTGATTAATGAGAAGCATATCACAGTGTTAAAGCTTCTTATTATCAATCAATTTTATTCAGCAATAAAAAGCATTTAAATAATTAGCCGGCTATTCTATAAGAGACTCTTACACGAGTCAAAGTTCTCTTCCTAGAGCGACCTAATTAAGATTCAATTAAGTCCGCAACCATTTTCAAACGATCTTGTCGTGAGGTCTTAAAAGGATCAATAACAACCAGCTCCTCTTCCTTACGTAACCAGGTTAATTGGCGTTTTGCTAACTGTCTCGTGGCAACCAAACCTTTTTCAACAAAGGTATCATAGTCATATTCACCCGACAAAAATGACCAAGCCTGCCGATAACCCACACTGCGAATTGAGGTCATCTCCACATCCAAATCACCACGCGCCATTAACGTTTTCACCTCCTGAAGAAAGCCGCTGTCCAACATTTGATTAAAACGGGTCACAATTTGATTATGAAGTTTTTTTCGATCTTCTGGAATCAACGCCACCTTAATCAAACTAAACGCAGTTAAGCCTTTTTTAGGTTCTGCCCGCAATTCAGTCAGGGTTTTCCCGGAAACCTCATAAACTTCTAATGCACGAATCAAACGCTGCGGATCATTTTTATGAATCCGCTCTGCAGAAACCGGATCAATTTCCAGTAAACGTTGATGCAGGGCATCCGGCGTCTCTTGCCATAATTTTCTTAAGGGTTCGCGAACCGCTTCATCCGCTGAGGGTAGATCATTCATTCCCTGTTGCAGAGCATTGAAATACATCATGGTGCCGCCCACTAATACCGGCAGCCGGTTACGGGCAAAAATCTCTTCTACTAAGACATGCACATCTTCTACAAACTCAGAAGCTGAATAACTATCAGTGGCATCGTGAGTATTAATTAAGTGATGTGGCACCGCCGCCATCTCTTCTGCGGTTGGTTTAGCTGTCCCAATATCCATATCACGATAGATCAGTGCCGAATCCACACTAATAATTTCAATTAGATATTGAGTCGCCAAATCCATTGACAGTGAACTTTTCCCCGAAGCGGTCGGCCCCATAATCGCAATACATTGCTTGTTTTTTATTAATTTTTCTACTGACATTATTCTTAATTTTCTTTACTGTCCACGCATAAACAAGCTATCAAGCTGATCCATACTGAGTTGCACCCAAGTGGGTCGACCGTGATTACACTGATCCGAACGTTCAGTTTGCTCCATCTCTCTTAACAGAGCATTCATTTCATCAATCGTTAACTGACGATTTGCCCTCACCGAACCATGACATGCCATAGTGGATAACATCTCATTAATATGCTCTTCAACTTGCTGTGTCTGACCGGCTACGGCTAAATCGGCCAACATATCGTTGACTAAATTAACCACATCACTTTTAACTAACAAAGCTGGCAGAGCGATCACTTTTAACTGCTCTGGCCCTAATATTTCCATTTCAAAACCCAATTTATTAAACCAGGCCTGATGAGTTTCCCAAACTGAGATTTGTGAGTTTTCTAAGGTTAACACCATTGGCACTAATAGCGGCTGACTGATTAAACGCTGGTCTTGCCATTGCGTTTTTAAGCGCTCATACACCACACGTTCATGCGCGGCATGCATATCCACCAACACCAAGCCTTGCTGATTTTCGGCCAAAATAAAGATGCCATGTAACTGCATTTTAGCGTAACCTAATTTGTGTTCAGATACTGCTTGCTCACCTAAATTAACGCCATAAGCACTCTGGCCTTCTTCAACACCAGATCCAGCAGATAAAGCATTCGTTTGATACTTAAAACGCTCACTTAAGCTTGCCGTTGAGGCCGATGACGGTGCTTGAAAACGCATACTGGCTTGACTATCCACACCAAAACTCGGTAACGGACCTGCCGCATTAGCAAAAGCAGAAGAGGATACTTGATTTAAAGCCTCTTGACCTTGCAACATGCCATCCAACGACCCACCACTGCCTTGTTCAGCACTGACTGGACGACTGACAGCCTCTCGAACTGAACGGCGCAAAAAGTCATACACCCAACGACCATTTGCAAAACGCACCTCGTATTTAGCAGGGTGTACATTCACATCCACCAGATCATGCGGAATTTCCAGAAACAACAAATAAGCGGGATGACGACCGTGGTATAGCACATCGGCATAGGCCTGTTTGACCGCATATGATAATAAACGATCACGAACAATACGACCGTTTACAAACAGATACTGCATATCGGTCTGACTACGATTAAAGGTCGGCAAGCCCACCCAACCACTCAAATTAATATCTTGCGTATCGAATGCAACCGTGAGACTTTGCTGCACAAACGGCTGCCCCATTAATTGAGATAAACGTTTGGTTTCAGTACTTGAGTCATTAACAGGTAAAACCTGGCGCACCACTTTATTGTTATGCACTAATTTAAAGCCCACTTGAGGCCGACTTAACATAACGCGCTTAACTAACTGATCAATATGTGAAAACTCAGTCTGAGGTTTACGTAAAAACTTTTTACGGGCTGGTGTATTAAAGAATAGGTCTTCCACTTTAACGGTTGTACCAACCATACCCGCAACCGGCTTTAATTCACTCCAATTCCCCTCTCCCTCGGCATGAAGCTGCCAAGCCGCGCTACCATCACGAGCCTTACTGGTTATTTCAAACCGAGAGACCGAGCTGATACTCGCTAGCGCCTCTCCACGAAACCCTAAGGTGTGCACCGCCGCCAAATCCTGAGCGCTTTTGATTTTACTGGTAGCGTGACGACTGACCGCTAAAACCAACTCCTCTTTTGGAATACCATAGCCGTTATCGGAGATTTGAATCAGCTTCGTGCCTCCCAGCTCAACCGTAATATCAATCTGAGTCGCACCCGAATCCAAGGCATTCTCTAACAATTCTTTGACCACGGAAGCCGGGCGCTCAACCACTTCACCGGCCGCAATCTGATCGGCCAAATGCGAAGGCAGCTGACTAATCACCGTACGTTGCATTTCAGGAGGCAATTCATCTATGGGAGTTTGTAACGATTCAGACACGGACAACCAGACTGTTTAGAAAATTAAAAACAGGATTATAACATTAACCATTCACGCTTCGATAAACCTAAAATCGATTTAATAAACTGACCAGGCCTGGTGTAATTGATTAGAAGAATTAAACCTAATCAATCCCTCAGCCCAAATAACCTTAATAACGGTTGTTTTTTAATCTGGCTGTGAACTGGTAAAATGCGCTAACACAAAACACAATTAAAGGATCAAATCGTGGGTATTTTAAACAAGTTATTTGGTAATGGCGTTTCAGCAGAGTTACAAACTGCAATTGAAAACCAACTGAAACAGACCCAAGATCCAACCAGTGAGCAGAATCTTTTAGAGTTAAAAGCGTTAAAAGCGGTTCATCTCAAAAAAGACCAGCTGACCTTAGAACTAGCGATGCCCTACCCATGTAAAAGCTTATGGCCAGCGATTGAACAAAACTTAGTTCACAATTTGACGCAACTAGACGAAATTAAGTCGGCCAAAATTGATTGGGCAACAGAGATCGTTTCTCACGACTCTCAAAAAGGAACTGACCCGCTTCCGGGCATTAAAAACATTATCGCGGTGGCTTCAGGTAAAGGTGGCGTCGGTAAATCAACCACCAGTGTTAACTTAGCGTTAGCGTTGCAACAAGAAGGGGCACGCGTTGGCCTGTTAGATGCCGATATTTACGGCCCTAGCATTCCAACCATGCTCAATATCAAAGACAAACCGCAATCCAAAGATGGCAAAAGCATGCAACCATTAATGGCGTATGGTTTACAGGTCATGTCTATTGGGGTATTAATAGATGAAGACGCACCGATGATCTGGCGTGGACCGATTGTGACACAAACCTTGACTCAACTATTAAGAGAAACCCAGTGGGAAGAACTGGATTATCTAGTGATTGACCTGCCACCAGGAACCGGGGATGTTCAACTGACCATGTCGCAACAGATTCCAGTAACCGGTTCAGTGATTGTCACTACCCCACAACAAATCTCTTTAATTGACGCTAAAAAAGGGCTGAAGATGTTTGAGAAGGTTGAAATCCCTGTATTAGGCGTGATTGAAAATATGTCGACTCACATTTGCAGTAATTGTGGGCATGAAGAAGCCATTTTTGGTTCTAATGGCGGCCAAGAGTTAGCCAAAACCTATAAGGTCGATTTTTTAGGCTCTCTGCCTTTAGACAAACGGATTCGTGAAGAGGCCGATAGCGGCAAACCGACCGTCACCGCTGAACCACACAGCGACATTTCCAATAAATACCGTAATATGGCACATCAAGTCAGCGCCAAAATTGGGGTTAAAAAACGTAACTATGCCAACCTATTCCCAAAAATTGAAATTCAAAACTCTTAAAAAATTTAATAGCTAAATTTTAGATACAAAAAAGCACGCTTTAAGCGTGCTTTTTTGTATC
>JAYENR010000058.1:0-3286 GCA_034722175.1 Pseudomonadota bacterium
AGCGACAGGTGGTACACCTCAACGTTTTGTTGAGTTAGAGCAACGAGTACTTGAACTGGAAGCACAGTTAGAAATTATCCAGAAACAGCAGGTTGAGCTATTGGCTAAGTTGGATGCTCAGTCTACCACTGGCGTTGCTCAAATTATTGATCCTACCCTTGAGCAGTCGCCACCAGTAAACGTCAGCAGTGGTTCTGATAAAGTCGTGACTGAATCTATTTTAGATGCAAAATTGAAGTCTTATACCACAGGGTTGGAGCAGCGAATTGATGAGAAGTTAGAAGTCATTTTGCAGTATTTAACTAAAGGTGAAATCAGACCAGAGTTAAAAGATAAAGTTTTATTAAATGGGGCTTCTAATTCTCAGGCTGTTCACACACTCTCTGAGCCTAACGCACCTACTGAACCTAAATTAACGACTCCGCGAATTGAACAGCCTCTTGTTAAGATGGTTGAACAAGTACAAAAGCCAAAAGCACCTGTTGTTGAAAAGCCAGCGGTTGAATACTCGGAAGATGTGAAGTGGTTATTGGAGCAGCCTACACAGCATTATGTATTGCAGCTTGCAAGTATGACGGATAAACAAGCGCTGCTTAATATGGTTCGCCAGAAAGGTTTAACCGATACTAGAATTGTTTTACAACAGCGTAATGATAGCCAGCGCTATGTTTTAGTACACGGCAGTTATGCGAATAAAAAAGATGCGAACTTAAAATCTAAAGAGATTAAAAGCCAGTTTGGTATTTCTCCATGGGTAAGAAAGATGAAGGACTTAACCTCTAAACTTCCATAGGTCAGGATAACTTAAACTTCAAATAAACTACCGCTTCAAGTTTTACTTTAGGCGGTATTTTTTTGTCCGCTATCGGTTATTTCTAGTGTGGGAAGAGTGACGGTAAAGCGAACCCCGGTTAAATCGGGTGCATTTTGAATAGTAATGTTTTCTGCTTGAACTTGACCCCCATGATATAGGGTAATCAACTTAACGATATGTAATCCGAGTCCAAGATGGGTTTGATCATCTTGGTTTAAAGTACGGATAGAGGTCATACCATCAAAGATCTGCTTTTCATATCCAGCGGGTAAACTAGGACCACTGTTATCGACTTGAATCATAGCTTGATGACCTACTGTATGTTTGCAGGTTACTTGAATGGGGTGTTTGCCATCACTAAAGTCTTTAGCGTTACTGATTAGTTTATCCATCATCTGCTCAATCATAAAGCCATCACCTAAAACGAAAACATTTGGTTTTATCTGGTTCGTAAACTCTAAGTGGTATTCTGGGTGAAGTACTTGGCTATTGGTTAGGTAATGGTAAAGCATTTCACCAATAGGGAACTCTTCAGGCTCATTTTGATTCAAACTGTCTTCGATGCTGGTAGCTTCGGAAAGTGAGGCAATGATCTGTTTTAACTGGGCAACTGCGTGTTGTGCGGAGTCCAATTGCGTATGCTGAGTCTCTTTCTCAAGTAAGGTTAGTGCCATAGATAGACGATTAAGAGGGTTATGCAGTTCATGGCGTAGGGTCTTCGGTAGTTGCTTTAGATAACGTTCATAACCTGAAAGTTGACTCAGCATCTCATGAATATGGTGGCGTAAATCAGATAGCTCATCATTGTAAATACGATGATAACGATCAGGAAAGTCATGATCCTTTAAACGACCTTGCAGGTTAAAAGTGCGTTTTACATCATTATCTAATCTAATGATTCTATTAGATAAAGAGGCAGTATGAAGGATGGCTCCAATGGTGACAATTAAGAATATCATTGCCCCAATTCCGATTAAACGATAGAAGTAATCTAAGGTGTCACTGAACAAGGTTTCCATCTTTTCTTCTAAAACTAGGCCACCAATAATATTACCTTTAAAGGTTAAAGGGGTGGCTGACATTAGTGAAATCGGCTGTTCAGACTGGTCCATTCGGTACTGTTGAATGGTTTTACCTTTGAGTGATTCTTCAATTAACTTTAGCTCAGGGGTTTCGCTTTGTGGATAAGGAAAAGGCAAAGAGTAGGGAATAACGGTTGCCAAGGTTTTGATCAAGTTTTTACCAATGGCAGTAAATAACTCGTCATTCTGTAAGGAAGGGTCTGTTTCTGGCAGTTTCCCGACCACATAGGTGGTTAGGCCATATTCGTTTACAATCCATAACACGGAGTTTTCTAGATTGAGATGAGTTAACCTTGTTGGATCACCTGATTGAATTTGTAATGCCCAAAGATCGGTACGATTTTGTAAAATTAGAGCCAAGTTCTCAACCGTTTGTTGTTGAACAATAGCTTGGTTGTTCAATAAAAGACGGTGTAAATCAATTGCAAAACGATAAGCTAGGAAAGGAAGAATTGTTAATAATAACAATAGGATGAAGAAACGAGTTCGAATGGATAAACGAGGGTGAGGGCGTCGTACGAACATAAAATCCTACTTATTCTTATTGTGTGTTCAATAGAAAACTGGCAAATGATTTATTTTGTTTTTTCGTGCCAACTGTATCCACGACCATATTCGTTATGAATAAGGTTAAATTCTGGAGTGATTTTTTTAAAGGCATTACGAATACGACAAATATGGGTGTTGATGGTATTTCGTTCAACCACTCCTTGAGTCGAAGATTGTAAATTATCATAAGTGACGACATTATCTTCACCAGCAATCGCGAACTGTTTAAGCATTTCAAATTCAGTAGCGGTCAAGTCTAGAGCTTCACCATGCCAATAGGCTTTGTACTGCTCATTTTCAATCGCTAATTCAGGAATGATCGATTTCTCAGAATCTTGAGGTTGGTTGTCTTTATTACTCGAAGTAATACGAAGCAAGTTTTTAACTTTGACAATCAAGACATTTAAGCTAATCGGTTTAGGTAGATAATCTATTGCTCCTAAAGCGTGGCCTGTGTAGATATCAAATTCAGATTGTCTTTCTGATAAGAAGATAATTGGAATAGGTTGGTTAAAGCTTAAAAGGTGTTTGGCGAGATCAAACCCTCCATCTACTTCTTGACCGAGAATAATGTCGGAAATGACAAGATCAGGCAAGTTTTTATCAAAATACGCTTCCGCTGACGGGCGGTCTTCAAAGGCTTCGATATGAAACCCTTGTTGTTCCAATGAGGTGACTAGGCTATCACGTTGCATAGCATCATCTTCAATGACGGCAATGGTGTAATTGGTATTCTGCATAGGAACTTAACCTGACTGATAATTAGATTAACGAATGTATTGGAAGTCCAATACTTGCATATTCATAATGATTCCAGCATCTTGAATTGGTAATACAATTG
>JAYENR010000059.1:0-18775 GCA_034722175.1 Pseudomonadota bacterium
AAGCTGGAAGGTTTCAGTTTGACTGTTTTCTTTAACTTCTTTAACTTCTTGCAACTCTTTATTGATTGTATTGTAGGCAATATAGAGCACACCTAAAATCGTTAACAATAAAGACAAAAGAATAATCACACCAAAAAAGGAAGCTTTGCCATTGGCGCTTGCTGTTTTCGGATTAGATGTTGTGGCAGAAGACACAGAGTCTTGACTCTTGCTTTTTCCAGGAACGGGTCTTGTCGGCATAACTTCCTCTGCGGCATTTAACCAATCTTTTAAGGTATGACCATCAAGATCATCCTCACTACTTCGCTTGGTTGAGATGTGTTGCGCCTGATTTTCGATCGCTTTGAGTAACTCAGCGCGTTCTTTTTCAAGTTCTGAAATGGTTTGGGCCATATAATAAAGACATTAGGTAAGCTTAAATTAGAAATTATTGTAAAATGCTTTGCATTAAAAAGATACAAACAAAAGACAGGATTTAGAAAAAATGCCAGATATGGACAGTGTTGGATCAGCTTTACTGATTACTTTAAGCCTTTTGGGTGTTTCTATCACCGTTGTTGGACTCGCAATGTGGTGGTTATATCGTTTCTTTAGCAACAAAGATGAACAACATTCAGACTCAGATAAATAAGTTTATCTTCCAACTCTATCTTTAATGCTTCCTAATTTACAAAAAGGAAGCAACTAGATAAATTCGCCATCTAGGTAGACCCAATGAGCATCCTTATCGCGAATAAAGCGACTGTTCTCTGTCATTGAGTTTTTATCTAAACCTACTTGGTAGTCAGCAGTAAATGTTACCCAGCCCTTTTTATCTTTTTTACGACCTTTTTTGGTTTTAAGAATCTTTAAACCTTGCCAGCTCAAACCGTTTTCAAATTCAAACTCAACAGGCCTGTTCACTTCTGCCCAAGTCGATAAAAGGTAACTCTCCAACTGTAAGACATAAGCTACATAACGAGAACGCATTAATTGTTCACAAGTTTCAGGATTCATATTACCCAAATAATATGGCTGGCAACACTGCTGATAGGTTTGTCCAGAGCTACATAGACAAGGTTTGGATAGGGTTTCATTAAGATTTAAAACTGACATTCATCATTCTCTTTAAGCGAATTGACAATAGAACAGCGGCTAATAGCAAGCCTAAGGCGATGCCTAACCAAAAACCTTCAACCCCCATTGGGGTTTCAGTCATCCAGTCCGTATAAGCAAACATATAACCTCCCGCTAAACCAATTCCCCAATAACTGACAAAGGTCACCACCATGGTGACCTTAGTATCGTGAAGTCCTCTTAAAGCACCTGCACAACCGACTTGTATTGCATCAAACACTTGGTAATAGGCAGCGTAGATTAACAAGGTGGCTGCCAGCACAAGAACCTCCAAATCATGACTATAAATAGCTACTATCTGATGGCGCAGTCCATAACTCACTAACGCTAATAAGACTCCAACAAATACGGCAAAACCAATCCCTACATACAAACTCAGAATGGCGTTCTCTTTATTGCTCTGCCCAAAACTTTTACCCATTCTAACGGTTAAAGCCATCGCTAAACTTAGCGGTAACATAAAAGCCAAGGAGGTAAAACTAATCGCAATTTGATGTCCTGCAATCACGACTGCACCTAACTTAGCGATAAATAGAGCAATAAAACTAAATAGACTGACTTCAAACAATAGAGCTAAAGAGGTTGGAATACCTAAATTCAGAATATCTTTAAGACCGTTTTGCCAGCGCGGCCAACTCAATGATGACAAGTTTGCGACACGTTTAGTAAAAGAAGATTGATTGATGTAGACTAGCCCTACAAAAAACATCAACCACATCACGATTGAACTGGCGACACCACAGCCCGCCGCTCCTAGAGCCTCAACAGGGCCGTAACCATAAATAAACAAAGCATTTAATGGGATATTAATAAGCAGTGCTAAAAAACTGATCCACATGGTTGGCAACGTGGTTCCCAGGCCTTCCCAGAAAAAACGCAGGGCTTGATACAAAACAACCGCTGGTAAACCAAAAGCGATATAGAACAGATAATCTTTAGTTAATTGAAAGACTTGAGGAGAAAGTTGTAACCAGTTTAGAACCCAGTCGAGATTCATTAAAAGGATCATACTCAATAGACCCAATGGCAATGAGAGCCATAATCCTTGATGCAGATAACGGGTAATCGATTCAGACTGCTGTTCACCCTGTTTCTTAGCGACCAAAGGTGTCAGGGCTAATAGCACACCCGTTGAGAACATAAAGATAGGCAGCATAATACTGGTGCCCAAACCAATCGCAGCCAAATCATTGGTTCCAACCCAGCCAGACATAATGGTATCAACCACACCTAACGCGGTTAAAGCCAATTGAGCCAACAATATCGGCAGTGCCAACTTAAGCAGTAAAATGGACTCTTGCTTGTATTGCTGCCACGAATATTGGGGGGTCTTCATTCCAAGCAACTACTTGCCATCAGGCTTAGAATCTAAAATATCCTCATGCGATTTTTTTTTAGTTGGCTCGGTTTGATGACTTTCACTATCCTTTTTAGAGTTCCAGTATTGGTCACCATACTCATCTTCTAACTCTTGGACAAGTTCTGGGTCTTCAACAATCTCTGGCATGGCATCTTCGTATTCAGAAGCTGGCATGATCGCTTGTGGAAAAGCGTAAACCACAATCAATTTTAAAAACCAATAAATAGTCGCGTAGATCACCACGGCTAACATCAACACTAATGGCAGACCAAACAGAAGATCGACCATAATAGCTTCACCTTGTAACACCTTAAAGACCAAGTCTTTTTGGATAAAGGTAAATTCTAGCCAAGCAATAACCCCCACCCAACCGGCAGCGATAAGATAGAAATTGACCTTTGGGTAAAGGTGGGAGTTTTTAAATAAACAAAACATAGTTACTTCAATAAATTAAGAATAAAATTAAAAATTAGGCGTTAACTTCAGGAAGTTTTTGATAAAAAAACCACTGTAACGCAATAATGGTACTACTAACATTAAACTGACCTGCCGATAAACGTTGTTGTGCTTCGGTAAAGGGAATTTGCACAATCTTAATATCTTCATGATCTGCTTCAAGCCCAGCATATTCAGGTAATAAGTCAGCATCAATTTGAGAACCATATAAGTGTAGAATCTCATCACACCCTCCAGGACTTGGGTAGAACTGACAAACATACTCCAGCGCTGACAACTCAATCCCAGCCTCTTCCCTGGCCTCACGAACCCCCGCTTGTTCAGGTGTTTCTCCTAAATCGATCATTCCTGCAACAGGTTCAAGCAACCAGGCCTGTTCAGTTTTTTTAGCATTTTTTGCGTATTGTAATGCGCCTGGACGACACTGCTCAACCAATACAACCACCTCTTTGACAAGATCATAAAGCAGAACAACCACGGCTTGGCCACGACCAAATAACTCTCGTTGAATAGTATCTGTCCAACCCCCTTGATAAAGGCTGTGGCTATAACTCAAAATATCAATTCTAAAAAAGCCGTTATACCCCGTTTTTTTATTCTCAATTTTGATTAACTTATCGTTTTCTTTCATACAGTCTCTTTAACCATTTGAAATCGTTATTGAACTTCAATAATTGGGACACGTTGTGTGATACCGCACAACAATTCATAACCAATGGTTTCTGAATAACGTGCCACCTCATCAACAGTTAACTTAGCATTACCCCAAAGAACCACTGTCTCACCAATATCAACCGTTTCAGCGATATCTGTCACATCTACACAGATCATATCCATAGATACACGTCCAATAAGAGGGACACGATGACCGTTGATTAATACGGGTGTTCCAGTTGGAGCATGTCGAGGATAGCCATCACCATAACCGATGGCAACAATCCCCACAAACGTATCCCGAGGCGCTTGCCAGCCGTTTCCATAACCGACATAGTCCCCTTTTGGCACCCATTTTAACGCGGTAATTTCAGAAACTAATGTCATAACCGGTTTTAACGCAGTCAAACACCCTTCACATTGTCCTGCGCCATACAACATAATTCCAGGACGAACCCAATCATTATGGGTCGCTGGATAAGATTGTAGGCCTGCAGAGTTTGCCAGACTTTTGGGGTAATCATACTGCTTTGAGAGCGATTCAAATTCAAAAATCTGTTTTTCAGTAAAACTGACCGATTCATCTGCTGAAGCTAGATGTGACATCAAGTGTATTTGGAAGAGTTTATTACTATTCTGTAGCTGCTCAATCACCCACTCTACATCATTTGAATGAAAACCAAGACGATGCATCCCAGTATCCATCTTGACCCAAACGTTAATTTTACTATCAAAGGGCGAGTCTAATAACCACTCCAGTTGGTGGTGAGAATGCACAACCAAGTCCAAACGATGCTGGTAAACCAAAGCCAGTTCTGCTTCAGAAAACAAGCCTTCTAACAACAGTATACGGTGTAAAAAACCTTTCTGCCTCAACACCATAGCTTCATCAATTGAAGCCACTCCAAACCCGTCAGCCGAGTTCAAGTGATGAGCCACACGCGTAATTCCATGACCATATCCATTGGCTTTAATCACCGCTAACACCTTACTTTTAGGAGCAAGGGACTTAACAACACTTAAATTATGGCGTAAAGCCGGTAAGTTAATATAGGCTTTGGCTGGACGGTACATATTAACCTGTCGCTCTAATATTGTGCTTCATCATGAGAAAAACCAGCATGATTGTCAAAGCGGGTGTACTCACCAATAAAGGTTAGGCGGACGGTACCCAAAGCACCATTTCGATGCTTACCAAGAATAATCTCCGCAATCCCTGCATCTTCACTCTCTTTGTTATAAACCTCATCGCGATAAATAAAGATAATGATATCGGCATCCTGCTCGATCGCTCCAGATTCACGTAAATCAGACATAACAGGACGCTTATTAGGACGCTGCTCCAAACTACGGTTAAGCTGCGATAAGGCAATAACAGGAATATTCAACTCTTTGGCCAAAGCCTTCAATCCACGAGAAATTTCTGAAATTTCATTTACACGGTTTTCTGATCCCGCTGAACCACGCATAAGTTGCAAGTAATCCACCACAACTAGCCCAAGGCCGGTAACATGAGATTCTGGATCTTCAACCCCCGCCTGAGTCGCTTCCTTGCGCTGGGTATCCCGAATATCTTTATCAATACGACGAGCGCGGGCACGTAACTCTGTAATCATTAATGCTGGGGTATCATCAATATAAACTTTCGCTTGAGATAAAACCCCAATGGCTTTATTCAGTTTTGGCCAATCTTCGGTTTCAAGCTTACCCGTTCGCATACGTCCGGCATCAATACGACCAATTGAACTAATCATACGCATCGCGAGTGATTCACCAGGCATCTCCATACTGAAGACCGCCACCGGCGTGTTATTTTTGGTGGCGATATTTTCAGCCATATTCATCGAAAATGTGGTTTTACCCATCGAAGGACGGCCAGCAACAATAATCAAATCTCCACGTTGGAGACCCGATGTCATTTCATCAAACTCTGTTAAATGCGTCGCTTCCCCCGTAATTGTGCCTTCGGTATTAAAGAGTTCGTCAATTTTATTAATAGCAGATTCAAGCAGCACATCCATGGTTTTATACAGACGCTCTTTACCTTCACCATGCTCTGCAATCGACATAATCTTAGATTCCGCAATATCCAATACTTCACGGATGTCTCGGCCATCAGGGAAATAGGCCGTTTCGGCGACTTCATTACTGGCTTGAATCAAACCACGAAGGATAGACTTATCACGCACAATACGTGCGTAATATAAGATATTGGCAGAACCAGGGGTGTTTTTAACCAATTCAGCTAGATACTCTTTATCCCCTGCTAGCTCTAACTGGCCTGTTGAAGTTAAGTGCTCAACCACTGTAACCAGATCAAACGGTTTGTTATTACGACTCAACTCAAAGATGGTAGTAAAAATCGCTTTATGCTGCTGGGTATAAAAGTCCCCATCATTCACAATCACCATCACATCATCAAAGACCTCATTTGATAACATCAAACCACCTAAAACAGACTGTTCAGCATCGATCGAGTGCGGTGGCACTTTAAATAGGTTATCAGCTGACTGAGTTTTAGACGGCTTTTGAAATTGCGTGGGCATAATAAACAGGGTTCTAATATTTTAAAGGGGATTTATTATAGCGAAAACCAAACTCAAATGGCATTGAGCGGAGAAATTAAAACAGCCGGAAATCAATAACTAAGAACTTTTGACATAAAAAAAGCGATGCCATTAAAAATGACACCGCTCTCTTTAGCATTAATGCTGATCGAAACTTAAAAACTAAGCTTCTATCGCCTTAACGTCTACCGTAATTGAAGCAACCACATCTGTGTGTAGTTGAACATCAATTTCATAAGTACCTACGTGACGTAGAGCACCATCAGGCATACGTACGTTACGACGTTCAACTTCAAAACCAGCTGCAGCTAAAGCTTCAGCAACATCTTGAGTACCAATTGAACCAAATAACTTACCTTCGTCACCCGCTACTGCTTCAATCGCAATAACTTGTCCGTTAAGGTTTTCGTAAATACCTTCAGCAACAGCATGTAATGCCGCTGCTTCTTTTTCTAGTTCAGCACGAATCTTTTCAAATTCTGCAACATTTTCTTTTGTTGCTGCTTTTGCTTTTCCTTGCGGAATTAGGAAGTTACGTGCGAAGCCAGATTTAACTGAAACTTGTTCACCTAATAAACCTAAGTTTTGTACTTTTTCAAGCAGAATAACATTCATAGTTAAACCTCTTAATTTATTCTTGCTCCCATCGACTTCTAAAATCAGACCAGATGTCTAATAAGCCAATGGTTGCGAGTATCAGCATTACCTGAGGAAATAGAAATAGAGCAACATATAACGCCACTAACCAAGCATTATGGAGTTTCTTAACTGCAACAGTTTGATGTGCAATGGCAAGCCCTTGAAACATCAAACCAGCAATGACTACCCCTGACAAATCATAAACCAAGCCAGACTGCTCACCAAAAACCAAACCTAAAATGGCCAGCAATATCGCTAAATAAGCAACATTTTTTGGTAAAGCAAACTGATAAAAATCAGTTTGGAACTGTCCTGGATGATAGAGGGTTCCTTGCCACCAGCGTGCGATTAACAAAATTGAAAACCACAAGATCACTGCAAAGCTAGCCAATAACATGGTTAACATCTTTGCAAGCTCTTGAATTGCTTCAGCTTGATATTCAACCTGTGAAGCATCCAATAGCGGCTTGATCTGCTGGTCAAACAAGCTTAACCACCACTCTGATGGGCTAGGAATGAATAGATGTAATCCAATCACGCCTAAACCAACGATTATCATTGCCAGTTGTAACGAAACAGCTAAAGAGTTGGTATTTCTCAATACCAATGCCATTAGCCATATTGGCAACATGAACTCCACTACTGAAATCCATGCAGGTAGTGAACTACCCGT
The DNA here is from genome assembly GCA_034722175.1 of Pseudomonadota bacterium. Taxonomy (GTDB): domain Bacteria; phylum Pseudomonadota; class Gammaproteobacteria; order Thiomicrospirales; family Thiomicrospiraceae; genus Thiomicrorhabdus. Next base: position 7,466 of record JAYENR010000059.1, read on the forward strand.
TAATGCGACGCTTAAGCCAACATTTGCCAATATACTCCATACGAGTACTTTGAAACCATCTACTACACCCACGCGGAGTGTAACGAGGCCAATAATTGCGCCAACCAGTAACCCTAGTGGTGCAATCCAAATAGTTAAAGCCGAAAGTAAAACCGCTGCAATCAGAGCCTGCATCGGCCCCTTCATGACAAAATTAGCGAGCTTTAGCATCTGCTACCTACTCTTTCTTTTTCTTCAATAATTATTTGTGTTGATCAGTATACGGCAATAATGCAATATAGCGCGCACGCTTAACTGCAGATGCCAATTGGCGCTGATACTTCGCACTTGTGCCAGTAATACGACTTGGAACAATTTTACCTGTTTCAGTAATGTACGACTTCAAAGTATCTAAATCTTTATAATCGATCTCTTTAACGCCATCAACAGTAAAACGACAGAATTTTTTTCTACCAAAACCTCTAGCCATTTCTTGCCTCCTTAGAGTCTCTTGACGATTCTTTAGCTGCAACCATCACAGATGGTTCAGTAATCGCTTCTTTCTTTTTAACGAACATGCTACGTAGAACAGCATCGTTATAATAGAAAGCGTTATCTAACTCATCAAGTGTCTCTTGTGAACACTCAATATTCATTAGGATGTAGTGAGCTTTGTGTACCTTATTGATAAGGTAAGCAAGTTGACGACGTCCCCAATCTTCAAGACGGTGAATTGAACCACCAGACTGTTCGATAAGAGAACGGTAACGTTCTAGCATTGCAGGAACCTGTTCAGACTGATCAGGGTGCACTAGAAATACGACTTCATAATGACGCATTCATTTTCTCCTTATGGATGATAAATCAGTCTCCTAACATCATGTAGGATGCCAGTGAGACAAGGATATCCCAAGCACGAGGCTTGAAAGGCGCGAATTATAACCGAAGTAGACCCTACTTTCAATGATTTAAAAGCAGGATTTAATAGATAAGATAGGATACCTTAGGCTAAGAGGCGTATTAAGGGTTAAGCAATGCTCGCATTAATTGAATTTAACACACCGACAGGATCCGTCGATTTGGTTATTGGACGACCCACTACTAAATAACTAGAACCAGCCTGCATAGCATCTTTAGGTGTCATAATCCGTTTCTGATCATTCACATCACTGCCCGCTGGTCGAATACCCGGCGTAACCAAACAAAAATCCTTATCGACTATCTGACGCAGATCATTTGCTTCTTGTGCAGAACAAACTACGCCATCTAATCCAGAGTCCTGAGCGAGTTGTGCCAGACGCAACACATTGTCTTTTGGTGAGCCCTGTAACCCGATCTCAGCCAAATCCTGCTGCTCCATACTGGTCAGAATAGTAACTGCAATCAATAACGGCTTTCGCTGCATATCCAATTCATTCAAAGCATTTTGAGCGGCTGTCATCATTTTACGACCACCTAGAGCATGGACATTGACCATCCACACCCCTAACTTAGCGGCGGCTTGAACGGCTTTAGCAACCGTATTTGGGATATCGTGATACTTCAAATCCAAAAAGACATCAAACCCCTGCTCAACTAACTGCTTAACAAATTCAGGTCCAGCAACAGCAAACAGCTCCTTACCCACTTTTAAGCGACAGATATCAGACTGCAACTCTGCAACAAATGCTAAAGCAGACTCAGCATCTGCAAAATCCAATGCAACCAGCACCTTTGGATCTAAAGTATTATCTCTTTGAATCATTAAGTTAACCTATATTTATAATTTTATTTATCAAGTAATGCTTGACGATTTTTATCCAGATTTGAAAGCGTCTGAACACTGGCTTTTTTAAGTTGAAGTATCTGATCTGACTGCTTTTGATTTGCACGCTTCTGTTTGCCTAAACGCCACTTTAACTGCGTTATTTGAACCAGCATAATGGAGGCACCGACCAGCATACCCAGAATAAACACAACTGACAGTAGAATACTCAAAGCCAACTCTTGCTTTAATACCAACAAATCAATCGTCACCAACTGAGGATTAAATACCCCAATGGCTGCACCAAAAACTAAAAAAAGAGCCGTTAATGCGACTGAAATTAATTTGAACATTTAAATAAAGTCTTTTTAAGGGGACCCATGTAACGAGTCATGGTTATAGCGAAATAAAGTTTAAGTCACTTAACAAGATAAGCCCGCTCTTTCAGCAGGAAAACAGGAGAAGGCTGACTATATCGCTTACTCAAAACAAAATGCCTTGAGATAAAATTTTAATCAAATTATAGAGTATAAATAAAAAAGGGGCTACCAAATGGTAGCCCCTTTTTTATTTATTCTATGATATCCGTTGATTCCCTAGAAGAATCTACCTGCTCTCTTAACGCCTTACCAGGCTTAAAGTGCGGGACACGTTTATCCGATAACTCAACCGTTTCACCTGTTTTAGGATTACGACCGGTTCTCGCTTTACGGTGATGTAAACTGAAACTACCGAAACCACGGATTTCAATTCGATCGCCTTGTGACAAACTATGGATCATAGAATCGAGAATTTTATTAACAGCTATCTCAACATCTTTTTGGCTAAATTGTGCCTGTTGTCTTGATATTAGTTCAATAAGTTCTGACTTGGTCATAGGAATAATACTCTTATTATCTATAATTATTCTCGAATAATGAATTTACCAAGCTATTTCAGAATCGAAAATCAACTCCAAAATAACTAGGTAGACCAAATATGTGGTTTAAATGTATATCAAACACAACTGCCCTATTGGGCAGTTGCAAGTGAATTACATTTTATCTTTGAAAAGATCACCGAAAGTAGTACCAGCAGTAGGCTGTTGGTCTGATGCATAGTCACGCATCGCATTTTGCTCATCCTGAGCTTCTTTCGCTTTAACAGATAAAGACAGTGAACGGTTTTTACGATCGATGTTTACAATCTTCGCTTCAACCTGATCACCTTCTTTAAGAACAGATGATGCATCACGTGTATCTTCAAGAAGTTCAGAAGCGCGAAGGTAACCTTCAACTTCAGGACCTAAATCAATTACCGCACCTTTTTCGTCAACTGATTTAACAGTACCAGTTACGATGCTGTTTTTACCGTTGTCTGCAACAAACTGACCGAATGGGTCTTGCTCTAACTGCTTAAGACCTAAAGAGATACGCTCACGATCAGGATCGATAGAAAGGATAACTGTTTCTAACTCATCGCCTTTCTTAAAGTCACGGATCGCTTCTTCACCAGACTGGTTCCAAGAGATATCAGTTAGGTGTACTAAACCGTCGATACCACCATCTAGACCAATGAAGATACCGAAGTCAGTAATTGACTTGATGCTACCATTAATTTTGTCACCTTTAGCGTGTGTTGCAGAGAAGCTTTCCCAAGGATTAACAGTACACTGTTTAATCGATAGAGAGATACGACGACGCTCTTGATCAACATCAAGAATCTTAACGCGAACTTCTTGTCCAAGGTGAACCACTTTAGATGGGTGGATATTACGGTTAGTCCAATCAAGTTCAGATGTGTGAACTAGACCTTCAATACCATCTTCGATTTCGATGAAAGCACCGTAGTCAGTGATGTTTGCAACTTTACCAGCTGCTTCAGCACCGATTGGGTAACGAGCAACCATATCTGCCCAAGGATCTTCTTCAAGCTGCTTAAGACCAAGAGATACACGGTTACGTTCTTTATCAAACTTAAGAACTTTAACTTCGATTTCGTCACCAACTTGTACAATTTCTGATGGGTGATTAACACGACGCCATGCCATATCAGTGATATGTAGAAGACCGTCAACACCACCAAGATCGATGAATGCACCGTAGTCAGTAAGGTTCTTAACGATACCTTTAAGTACTGAACCTTCTTCCATGTTTGCAAGCAGTGCTTCACGCTCTGCAGAGTTCTCTTGTTCGATAACAGCACGACGAGAAACAACCACGTTGTTACGCTTACGATCAAGCTTAACTAACTTAGTCTCAACTTGCTTACCTTCTAAGAAACCGAAGTCACGGATAGGACGTACATCCACAAGTGAACCTGGTAAGAAACCACGCACACCGTCAACATCAACAGTCAGACCACCTTTAACTTTACCAGTTACCATCGCCATAACGACTTCACTGTCTTCCATTGCAGTTTCCAAACGATCCCATGTCTTAGCACGTTTCGCTTTTTCGCGTGATAGACGAGTTTCACCCATACCGTCTTCTAAAGACTCAAGGAAAACTTCAACTTCATCACCAACAGCAACTTCCATCTGCCCTTCAGCATCTAGGAACTGGTAACGTGGAATAGCAGACTCAGACTTCATACCTGCGTCAACTAGGACAGTTTCTTTATCAATACCTACTACAGTACCGATGATTAGAGAACCTGTGTTAAATCTGTCTTGTTGTAAAGACTCTTCGAATAATTCAGCGAAAGATAATTCACTCATGGATTAAATACCAACTAATTGTACATAGCCGACTGTAGTTTTCGGATGGGGGTATCAAAAAACAATCGGGTCAGTTAAACGATGTGCCTGCGTCCCAACGTGCCAACACAAAAAAAACAAAATCCCTGTTTTGATTAACAAAACAAGGACTGAAAACCTTTTAGTTTCAAACTCTTATACAGAGTCTGAACATCAGAACACTATTTCATAATGCCTTTATCCCACAACAAGCTCTCCGCCTTTTGGCAAACTTGGTTGACATCTAAATCACTGGTATCAATGATAATAGCGTCATCTGCGGGCTTTAAAGGAGAGGCTGAACGGTTTAAGTCACGCTCATCCCTTTCTTTAATGTCCTGAGTTATCTTGTGAATATTAGCATCAATACCTTGGTTTTTCAACTGTTTAACTCGTCTTTCTGCTCTTACTTCAGCAGAAGCGGTTAAAAATATTTTCACAGGCGCATCTGGAAACACCACCGTACCCATATCACGACCATCAGCAATTAAACCTGGCGCCAAAGCAAACGCTTTCTGACGCTCCAGTAAAGCAGCTCGAACCTCTGGAATAACAGCCACTTGCGACGCAACGCCTGCCACCTCTTCGGTACGGACTTTTGAGGTAACGTCTTCACCTTCATACATAATACTGGTCGCTTTGAATTCGACTGGCAAGGTTTCAGCTAATTTGACCAGGCCTGCTACATTATCTAACGCCAGTTCATTTTTGACTGCACCAAACGCCAAGGCTCGATAAATAGCACCACTATCCAATAGGTGAAACCCTGTTTTACAGGTTAAATACTGAGAAATCGTGCCTTTTCCAACCCCACTTGGACCGTCGATCGCAATCACAGGCGATTTATTTTCTGCAGTCATTCAAGCTTCCTCAACCGTTTTTAGATTCATGCCGACCTGATTAATCAGCTCAACAAACACTGGAAAGGAAGTATTCACGTTTGCACAGTCATCAATCACAATTTCTGATACTGCATTTAAGCCAGCAACCGTCATGGCCATCGAGATACGGTGATCGTGATGGCTTTGAATTTCAGTACACTGTGGCTTTTGTACACCACCATTAATAATCATTCCATCCGGTGTTGGCTGAGCATCTACACCCACCGCCATTAAGGCATCTGCCATAACCTGAATGCGATCAGACTCTTTAACGCGTAGCTCTTCCGCACCCGTTAGAACAGTTTGCCCCTCAGCACTTGCCGCCACAACAAACAGTACCGGGAACTCATCTATCGCTAAAGCCACCAACTCTTCTGGAATTTCAATGCCTTTTAATGGAGCATATTTAATATGGACATCTGCGACCGGCTCGCCACCCACTTCATGGAAATTTTCAAGCTGAATATCCGCACCCATCAATTTTAGAATATCCACCACACCCGTTCTAGTTGGATTCATGCCAACATGTTCAATGACCAGGTCTGAGCCTTTTGAAACAGCTGCCGCTGCCATAAAGAAAGCCGCAGAAGAGATATCAGAAGGTACGTCAATATGACGACCAGTCAAGGTTCCACCACCTTGCAGACACGCTTTCATCTTTTGATCATCAAGCTTTTCAGATATGACTTCATAACCAAAACCATTCAACATACGTTCGGTATGATCACGGGTTGGAGCTGGCTCCAAGGCACAGGTTTTACCTTCCGCAAAAAGACCCGCCAACAGCACACACGATTTGACTTGCGCACTCGCCATCGGCAAGGTGTAATCAATGGCTTTTAAGGTCTGACCTTTACCACGAATAATCATCGGTAAAGTTCCACCTTCAGAGGTTTCTAAGTCCGCACCCATTAGCCTTAAAGGATCGGTAACACGCTTCATCGGGCGTTTTGACAGCGACGCATCGCCAATCAGTTCACAATCAAAATCCTGACCCGCTACAATACCAGCCAACAAACGTGTAGAGGTTCCAGAGTTCCCCATATCTAGAGGCTTTTTAGGTTTCTTCAAACCACGTAATCCAACTCCATGAATGGTCACATTACCATCAACAGGCCCTTCGATTTCGACCCCCATTTCACGGAACGCCTGCAGCGTTGCCAACGCATCATCACCTTCTAAAAATCCAGTAACGGTAGTGGTGCCTTCTGCCAAAGCACCCATCATAATACTGCGGTGTGAAATAGATTTATCACCAGGCACTCGAATACGTCCTTTAATGGTTCCACCTGGTTGAACTACAAATTTTACGTTGGCCATAACTTCGATTCCAAATTTCTAACTATTCAATTAATTCTATTTAACAGACCGATTTTAAGAGTCTGGTTGTCTATTTACAATGTGTTTATCACGTGCCTGTTTCGCATCATCGAACAGAGTGTGCAACCCATCCGCATCTTGATTTTCAACCATATCAATAAGGTTCGATAAGGATTGTTGATAATTTCTTAACCACTTAGCGATCGCTTTAGAGTTATTCACTGAGATATCACGCCACATCACTGCATCACTTGAAGCAATACGGGTAAAGTCTCTAAAACCGCCCGCTGTGTACTGGAAGACATTGCCTAATTCCGGGTGCTCATTTAATAGATCAACTAAACTAAACGCCAGTAAGTGCGGTAAATGGCTGGTCGCTGCCAGCACTTCATCGTGATAGCCTGGTTCCATCGTGCTCACACAAGCACCTAACGCCTTCCACAAACTCTCAACGGTTGCTAAGGCATCTGCATCTGTGGCATCGGTCGGTGTCAAAAGCACACGGTGATCTACAAATAGATCGGAGCTTGCCGCTGTGACACCACTCTTCTCTTTACCTGCAATCGGGTGGCCTGCTACAAAACGAGATGGAACATGACCAAAAGCAGACTCAACCGCCTCAATCACACTCATTTTAGCGCTACCCACATCGGTGATAATTGCAGATTCTTTAAGGAATGGTTGCATCTCTTTTAATACAGACTGCATCGCACCTAACGGCACACCCAACAAAACTAAATCACTATCGGAAACTGCTTCTTGCATATCGGTTGAATAACAGTCAATCACCCCGAGCTCGACACCGATCTTTAGGTTTGATTCATTTTTACCATACCCCATCACAATGTCGGCAAGACCCGCTTCTTTTATGCCTTTAGCAAAAGAACCGCCAATCAATCCAACACCAACAATGGTGATCTTGTGTAATTTATTCAACTTAGTTTGCATCCAGTTCTTTTAAAATAAGCGTCAATGTATCAATAAAATGCTGATTTTCGGTTTGTGTTCCAATAGAGATTCGTAATGCGTTCGCCATTCCGTAATTAGCCAATGGACGAACAATCACACCATTTTCAAGCAATTTCTGATTGATTGCTTCTGCACTCCCATCAAATAAAGCGACCACAAAGTTTCCTGACGACGGAATATAATCCAAGCCAAGAGCCGTTAATGCCAACACAACCTGCTGCATACCCGCTTTGTTTAATTCAATAACGTGATCCACAAAACTTTGATCTTGAATCGCGGCAACCCCACCAACCTGTGCATAATGATTAACGTTAAATGGCGCACGTAATTGATTGATATATTGAATAATTTCCTCACATCCCAACAGATAACCAATACGTAATGAAGCTAAGCCATAAGCTTTTGAAAACGTGCGCGAAACCAATAAATTTGCATAATCACTTAAATAATCCACACCATTCGGATAGTCAGAATGGTCACAGTATTCTAAGTAGGCCTCATCCAAAACCACCACCACCTGTTTTGGAACCTGAGAAATAAAGGCTTCCCACTCTTCTTTACCAAAGACCGTTCCCGTTGGGTTATTAGGGTTAGCGATATAAATCACTTTGGTTTTTTCAGTAATTGCTGCCAACATTGCAGGCAGGTCATGCCCCCAATTTTTTGCTGGAACTTCGATCCCAGTCGCACCGACTACTTGTGCAGAGATTGGGTAAACCGCGAAGCCATATTGAGAATAAACGATTTCATCCCCCGGTCCAGCAAACACGCGAGCGACCATTTCAAGTAACTCATTAGAACCATTACCCACCGCAATCTGATTTTCTGAGACATTTAAAAATTGAGCTAACCTATGTTTTAACTCATAAGCACTGCCGTCTGGATAGCGTGCAATCTCAGATAGCTCACTAGTAATCGCCGCATGAACCGCTGGACTAGCACCTAATGGATTTTCATTAGAGGCCAGCTTTGAAATCTTAGTTAAACCAAGTTCACGCTCTAGATCACTAACTGGCTTTCCAGGAATATAAGGATGAATTCCTGAAATTTGTGACTGAATTTGGTCACAGAATAACGATTGGGAAGCGGACATACGACGATAACTCTCTTAAGCTTCAAGCGGTGAAGTTGGAAAAGAGCCTAATAGCTTATAAAACACTGCCTTACCTTGCACTTCTTTTAGGGCTTCAGCCACATTCTCTTCTAACTGATGGCCTAAAATATCGATAAAGAACAGGTAATCCCAAGTGTTATCGGTAGACGGTCGTGAAATAATACGGGTCAGGCTGATATTGCGATGAGAGAAACACGACAACAAATCTAATAGAGCCCCCGACTTATTAGGAATCGACACAATCATCGCGGTTTTATCATCACCACTCTGTTGAGTGGACTCCTTACCAATCACCCAAAATTTAGTGGTATTGTCTCGCTGGTCTTCAATATGTGCTTCAATCACTTGTAAGCCGTATAAAGCCGCTGCCTGCTCTGAAGCCACTGCTGCCAATGATGCATCTTCTTGTGCTAACTTAGCCGCTAACGCATTAGAATCAACTGCTTCAAGCTCCGCCCAAGGCATATTATTTTTAAGCCAATGTTCACACTGCCCTAATGCTTGACCGTGGGCTACCACCTTACGAATCATCTCAATGTCATCGCCTTTTGAAAGTAAGCAGTGGTGAATAGCTAAATCAATCTCACCCGATACCGTCAAGTTGGAGTGAATCATCTCATATTCGGTACTCTTAACCACCCCTTCGGATGAGTTTTCAACCGGCACGATTCCATAATTTGCATCGCCTTTTTCAACCGTCGCAAACACATCTTCAATGGTTGAAACGGCCACAGGATGTGCCGAAGAACCAAATTGTTTCAATACACTCGCATGTGAGTAACTGCCTTCTGGCCCTAGATAGGCAACCGATACAGGTTGTTCAAGCGCCAAACACGCCGACATAATCTCTCTAAACAGGCGAGCCATCTCATTATCAGGCAACAGACTGACATTGCGTTCTTTAACAGTACGCAACACCTGAGCTTCACGCTCAGGGCGGTAAAATACAGCGTCCACTTTGCCACCCTGCGTTTTGATATCTGCCACTTTCTGAGCACATTCGGCACGTTTACCAATTAAGGACTGGATTTCAGCATCAATCGCATCAATTTGATTACGAATCTCTGTTAACTGTTGCTGTTCTGTTTGTTGATCTGTCATTGATTTAACCGATGTTAATGTTTAAACGTTGAAGCGGAGTGAAACTATTAAGCGTATTTTTTAGCAAACACGTCCATAAACTGAATTAACGCATCCACCCCATCTTCAGGCATAGCGTTATAGATGCTTGCACGCATTCCACCAAAGGCTTTGTGACCTTTTAAACTCAACAGGCCTGCTGACTTACTCTCTTCCAAGAAAGTTTTATCTAATTCAGAGTTTGCTAAGTTAAAGGTGACATTCATCCATGATCGATTGTGTTTAACAATGCTATTACTATAAAAATCGGACTGATCAATATAGGCATACAGCTTATGAGCTTTGGCTTCGTTAACTTTGGCAATTTCAGCGACGCCACCAATCTCTTTAAGCCACTCAAACACCAGGCCTGCTAAATACCATGCGAAGGTGGCAGGCGTATTGAACATGGATTCATTATTCGCATACACATTCCAGTTCAGCAAACTTGGCGTATCAGCACGCGCATGACCAATTAAGTCGTCACGAACAATCAAAATCGCCAAACCTGCTGGGCCAATGTTCTTTTGCGCACCGGCATAGATCATCGCGTACTTACTGACATCAATCTCACGACACATAATATTCGATGACATATCTGCGATAACCGGCTTACCTTGCGCAAAGATAAATTCTAAATCATCTTCTTGGAACTCTAGTCCTGTAATCGTTTCATTTGAGCAAACATGAATATATTTTGCATCTTCGCTAAATGTCCATTCAGAACGATCCGGAATCGCCGTTGGATTGGCGCAACCACCGTCAGCCACCACATTCACATTAGCGTATCGTTGCGCTTCTTTAATGGCTTTAGTTGACCAGACGCCGGTATTAAAGTAATCAACCGTATCGCCTTGTTCAGCTAAATTCATCGGAATCGCAGAGAACTGCATCGATGCGCCACCGTGCGTCAGTAACACCTTGTAATTATCAGGAATTGCCATAACCTCACGTAGATCCGCTTCCATTTTGTGTGCCACACTCATATATTCGGGGCTACGGTGTGACATCTCCATCACCGACATACCTGTATTATTCCAGTTAAGAAATTCATGAGATGCTTTACGCATCACATCTTCAGGCAACATCGCCGGACCGGCACTAAAATTAAAGGTTCTAGACATGATTTACTTTTCCTTATACAAAACAGGGCGGTACTTAAACAGAGACCGCCCTATTCTTTTAACAACTATTTTTTAAGCGTCGGTTGAATCGTCAGATTGACTAGGTTCCGACTCACTAGAAGCGACTTCTGCATTAGTAGTGCTTTCGGCTGTTTCTGCAACCACTTCATCTTCCAAGACTTCTTCTTCCTCAATATCGACCACAGCCAGTCCAACAACTAACTCACCCTTACCGACATTGATCAGCTTCACACCTTGAGTGTTACGTCCAACCACAGACACTTCCGCAACACGAGTACGCACCAAGGTTCCTTTATTGGTAATCAGCACCATCTCCTGTTCTG
>JAYENR010000059.1:18785-19370 GCA_034722175.1 Pseudomonadota bacterium
GTTGCCGTGACACCAGAACAGGAGATGGTGCTGATTACCAATAAAGGAACCTTGGTGCGTACTCGTGTTCTGGTGTCACGGCAACCGAAGAGACTACTTCACCATTACGATCAGACGTTTTTATAGAGATCACACCTTGACCACCACGGTTGATGGTTGAATAATCGTCTACAGGCGTACATTTACCGTAACCGTGCTGAGTCGCTGTCAAGATGAGGGAGTCAGGTTTGGCAACCTGCATACTCATTACATGAGCCCCTTCCGCCAACTTCATACCACGAACACCACGAGCCGTACGACCCATGACACGAACATCACTCTCTTTAAAGCGAATCGCTTTACCGACATTACTAAATAGCATAATATCTTGGTTACCGTCGGTTAACGCCGTACCAACTAGTTCGTCATCATCTAATAGATCGACGGCGATAATTCCGTTAGCACGTGGACGAGAGAAGTCTTTTAGAGCAACACGCTTCACAACGGAGTTACGCGTAGCCATAAACACTGAACGCTCTTCATCAAATTCATTGACAGGTAACACAGAAGTAATGTGTTCCCCCTCTGGAAGAGGGGGAACACATT
>JAYENR010000060.1:0-3249 GCA_034722175.1 Pseudomonadota bacterium
GTTGATTATGGTACCTATGGGGTTGATTGTAGATGATGGCATTCATTTCTTCTCACGTTATGTGCGCGCCAAGCAAGGAGTGTTCTCGGATTCTGAATCAGCGGTGCGTTATGCCATGGCCAGTGTTGGCCGACCGATCTGGATGACCAGTTGGATTGTGATGATTGGGTTACTGATGTTGTTATTGAGCCCGCAAACCCAAATTCAGCAAGCCAGTCTGATCACAATGGTCTCTTTGGTTTTTGCTACATTGATCATTTTGTTTATTGTTCCGGCATTTTTAGTGAAAAAACAGCGTGAAAAAGCCTAATTTGCACGAATATTACTGAGTAATAAGCACTACCACAGGCTATAATTAAAATAGTTAATGAGTGATTCATAAAATTTATTGTCAATTTGGTTAAAAATAGTCCATTATCCAATAAATTTTGTAGTGTTTTTTAAGCCTGAATCAGCAAAGAATAAATGCATTGCGATTTAATAATATATAAAACAAAAAAAGGAAAGCAGCATGGCAACAGTTGTTGTAGTCGGATCTAGTACGGGTGGTTTACCAATGTCTTACGATATTCGTAAGCACCTAGATAAAGGTCATACGGTTAAGGTAGTAAGTGCCGTTGATGAGTTTAACTTCGTCCCTTCAAACCCTTGGGTTGCAGTGGGCTGGAGAAAGCCAGAAGACATCTCTTTCAAGTTAGAACCATATCTAACACGTAAGGGTCTAGAATTCTATAACCAGACTTGTGTTGGTTTAGACGCTGATAACAACAAAATTACTTTAGACGATGGCTCAGAGATGGAGTATGACTACCTAATCTTAGGTACAGGTCCAGCGTTGGCGTTTGAAGAGATTGAAGGATTTGGTCCTAAGAGTCACGGTGGTAATACTGTGTCTGTTTGCACGACTCCACATGCTGCTGAAGCTTATGAGCAATGGGAAGAGTTCTGTCAAGATCCTGGTCCAATCATTGTGGGTGCGGTTCAAGGGGCTTCTTGCTTCGGTCCTGCTTATGAATTTGCAATGATTATGGAAACAGATCTGCGTAAGCGTAAGATTCGTAGCCGTGTTCCTATGACATTTGTAACGGCAGAGCCTTACATTGGTCACTTAGGTTTAGGTGGTGTGGGTGATTCTAAAGGTTTAATGGAATCAGAGATGCGTAACCGTCACATTGACTGGATCTGTAACGCTAAGACCACTAAGATTGCTGATGGTATCATGTATGTTGATGAGCACAACAACCAAGGTGAAGTGATCAATAAGCACGAATTACCGTTTAAATATGCCATGATGCTTCCTGCGTTTAAAGGTTCTAAGTTCTTACAAGAGATGGTTGATCCTGATCCTGAAAAAGCCGGTGGCTCAATTGTAAACCCACGTGGTTTCGTTAAAGTTGATGAGTTTAGCCGTAACCCTACTTATCACAATATTTATGCTTTAGGTGTAGGGATCGCGATTCCACCCGTTGATACTAAGTGTCCAGTCCCTTGTGGTACTCCAAAAACAGGATTAATGATTGAATCAATGGTAACGGCGATTTGTCATAACATTGAAGCAAACCTGGAAGGCAAAGAACCTCACGAAGTTCCAACATGGAACACGGTATGTTTAGCAGATATGGGTGATTCTGGTGCGGCGTTTGTTGCTCTTCCACAGATTCCACCACGTAACTTAACGTGGGCGAAGAAAGGTAAATGGGTTCACTTAGCGAAAATTGCGTTTGAAAAATACTTTATCCGTAACATGAAAGCAGGTAATTCAGAACCGATTTATCAGAAGTACATCATGAAAATGTTAGGTATTACCCGTCTTCAGTCAGAAACTAAAGATAAATAATCTTTTTTAATTTTGATTGAAATATAAAACGCCCTCATTAAGAGGGCGTTTTTGTTTCTAGGTGTTATAGGTTTAATTATGAGCCTATAAATCATATAACCGTTTTCTTATTTTCAGCTTCCTTTATAATGCGCCTATGAATTTAGCTGTAACATTGAATTATTTAGACCTGCTCGGTACGGTTGTGTTTGCCATAACCGGGTTGTTGGCTGCCCGACGCAAACAACTGGACCTGTTTGGTGCGATTGTAATTGCAATGGTGACAGCGATTGGTGGCGGAACCTTACGTGACTTAATTATTGGCCAACCGGTCTTTTGGACACAGAATGATATTTACATTTATGTGGTCGTGATCTCCGCTTTGTTACTGTTCTTTTTGGCTCGTTTTAAACGTTTACCCGTTCGCTTATTGCTGTTTTTAGATGCCTTAGGCTTGGCCGTTTTTACGGTAATTGGTACCCAAAAAGCGATGGAGCTAGGGTTTTCAGATCCGATTGCGATTATGACTGGAATTATGACCGGGGTGGTTGGCGGTGTGATTCGCGATGTTTTAGTCGGTGAAGTGCCGCTGGTGTTCCGTAAAGAAATTTATGCCACCGCTTCGTTTGTTGGTGCCAGTTTGTTGTTAGTTTTAGTGCAGATGGGCTTGGCTATGGATTGGGCCGCTTTGGTTGCGATTATTGCCACCTTAGGTCTGCGTGTTTGGGCCATTCTGTTTAATATTAAATTGCCCGTATTTATCTCTTATAAAGCCCCAGGGTCTGGTTCCGTCCAGAAAACGGATCGAGACTCTAATTTTTAACTTAGGTTGTTTATGTTCAAGTTACCGTATGAATTGCTATTAGGGTTTCGCTATACCAAAGCGAAGCGACGCAATGGCTTCATCTCGTTTATCTCTTTCTCTTCAATGATTGGAATCGCTTTGGGGGTGACGGCGTTAATTACCGTACTGTCCATTATGAATGGTTTTCAGCAGGAATTACGTGACCGCATTTTAGGGATGACGGCGCATTTAACTCTTACAGAGCATGATGAACGTTTGCATAATTGGCAAGACCTGTATGCCAGTGTTCAGTTAAATAAAGATGTGTTGGGAGCTGCGCCCAATATTATGGAGCAGGGCATGTTAACCAGCGGTGACAAGGTAAAAGGGGTGGCGATTCGTGGTATTCATCCCGATTATGAAAATCAAGTCGCTGATATCGACAGTAAAATGGTCAGCGGTACCTTAGCGGATTTAAAACCTAAAGAGTACAGCATGGTGTTGGGTTCAGAACTTGCTGGAAGCTTAGGCGTTTCTGTTGGGGATAAAATTACTTTGATTGCGCCCCAAGGAAGCTTCTCGCCAGTCGGCATGGTACCACGAATTAAACGCTTTACCGTTAGTGGTATCTTTTCAGCGGGGATGCATG
>JAYENR010000061.1:0-19224 GCA_034722175.1 Pseudomonadota bacterium
ACGAGTAAAAAAGGCGTTAAAGTGAGGGTAGTGATCAAAGTCTTCAACAAGGGCTTCTTCAACATTAATGCCATACATTTTAGTCAGTAACTTAATGGTATTGTTTTTTACCCATTTGGTCTCTATTTGCATAAAACCGTGCATGGCTTCTGACAGCAGATGTTTAGGAATTAGGTATTGGGGTGTGACTTTGAAAAAGTCGAATAACTTCATGAATACACTTCTTTTTTAATTTTAATGCATAGGATTTTAATGTATAAAGCAAAATCTGGCAAATATAGATGAAAAATCAATGAGTTAGTTTGGTTTTTTGAGGCTGTTAAGTGTTTGAATGTAAGGCGTTTTGTATTGATTGACTTGAGTTGGTTTTATTTAAAACTAACCAGGCCTGCACAGTTATATTTTTATGCTTTTTAACACTGTTTTGGTTAGGGTTGATGGTGTTTCTTAGTAGTGTTACTAGGTTTGTGGCTTGTTTTTAATGTTGGCATGACTTTACTCATTTGTACTGCGATTGAATACTCTCAAGGCTGTGGATTGAATGTGTTTAAAAGGCAGAGGATAAGGTTAATCTTCAGAGCGTTGTTAACCAAATTGATGTATAATCCGCGCAAATAATTGTATGTATTAAGGAAAACAATCATGTCTGACGTTAAAAAGGTCGTTTTAGCCTATTCTGGTGGTTTGGATACTTCTATCATTGCTAAGTGGTTACAAGATGAATATAACTGTGAAGTTGTAACGTTTACTGCTGATATTGGTCAGGGTGAAGAGATTGAGCCAGCACGTGCTAAAGCAAAAGCAATGGGAATTAAAGAGATTTACATTGAAGATTTGCGTGAAGAGTTTGCTCGTGATTTTGTTTTCCCAATGATGCGTGCTAACGCAATCTATGAAGGTGAGTACCGTTTAGGAACTTCAATCGCTCGACCATTAATTTCTAAGCGTTTAGTTGAAATCGCTCAAGAAGTAGGTGCGGATGCGATTTCTCACGGAGCAACAGGTAAAGGTAATGACCAGGTTCGCTTTGAGCTGAATGCTTATGCTTTAATGCCGGATGTAAAAGTGATTGCGCCTTGGCGTGAGTGGGACTTAATGTCTCGTGAAAAGTTAATGGCCTATGCAGAAGAACACAATATTGCTGTTGAGAAGAAGAAGGGTAAAAAATCTCCTTATTCAATGGATGCAAACTTACTTCATATCTCTTACGAAGGTGGGATTATTGAATTCCCAGAGAATGAGCCAGAAGAAGATATGTGGTTATGGACCGTTTCTCCAGAAAATGCGCCTGACGTAGCGACTTACTTAGATATCGAATTTGAGAAAGGTGATATTGTTGGCATTAACGGTGAAAAAATGTCTCCAGCAACCGTTATGGAATTTCTGAACAAAGTGGGTGGAGAGAACGGAGTTGGTCGTGATGATATTGTTGAAAACCGCTTTGTCGGTATGAAAGCCCGTGGTTGTTACGAGACACCTGCGGGTACGATTATGCTGAAAGCACACCGTGCAATGGAATCTTTAACATTAGACCGTAATGCGGCTCACCTTAAAGATGAGTTAATGCCTAAGTACGCAGAAATGATTTATAACGGTTTCTGGTTCTCACCTGAGCGTGAAATGATGCAAGCGTTAATTGACCAGTCTCAAGAGTTTGTATCTGGAAGTGTTCGTCTTAAACTTTATAAAGGTAATGTGATCATTGTAGGTCGTACATCTGAATTTAGTTTATTTGATGAAGATATCGCAACATTTGAAGATGATGGTGGTGCTTACGACCATAAAGATGCAGAAGGCTTTATTAAATTAAATGCTTTACGTCTTAAAATAGCAGCAAAAAAACGTTCTTAAATGAAGTTCCTTGAACTTGGCCTAGGTTAGGTTTCATAAACACTTAATAAAGGCGGAATTTTCCGCCTTTATTATATCTAGACGAAAATGAACTGACTGATGCACGATAAAAAATCAAATATTCCAGCACCGCCTTTTAAAGCGTTATTCAAACATCCTGCTTTGTTACTCGGTTTTGGATTTGGATCGGGGTTATTAAAACCTGGCCCAGGCACATGGGGAACCTTATTGGGGACTTTATTGTTTATTCCTATCCTGATGTGGAATGAAACAGCTGCTTGGTCTTTGTTCGTTTTATCCTTAGTGTTTGGATCGTGGATATGTGGCAAGGCTGCTGATATGGTTGGTGTGCATGATCACGGCGGCATTGTTTGGGATGAGTTTTCTGGTGTTTGGCTCGTATTATTGCTGTTACCAGAGCAGACGCCATTAATGTGGTTGTTAGCATTCATTGTCTTTAGAGTGTTTGATATTTTCAAACCTTGGCCAATTAATTGGGCGGATTCTAAAGTGCATGGCGGCACAGGAATCATGCTGGATGATATTCTTGCTGGCCTCATGGCGATAGGTTTTATTTGGGCTGGTACCATGAGTTTCAATTTGTTGTTTTAGTAAAATTGCTGTATATTGTTGCTCAAAATAGATACATATAAAAAAAATTAGGGAGTGTGCATAAGTTATGTTTATACCTTGTGAAGATGCAAAAAAATTAATTAAAGAAAAGAATGCTCAGCTAGTAGACGTTCGTACACCTGAAGAATATGCAATGAGTAAGTTGCCAGGTGCAATTAACATTCCTCTACAAGACATTGATCGTCTTGGAGAAAGTATGTTAAATAAAGATATTCCAGTCATTGTATTCTGTCGTTCTGGACAGCGTTCACACATGGCGATGCAGATCTTAATGTCTCAAAGTTTTGGTGAAGTTCATAACTTGGGTTCATTTATGGCTTGGCACCAGTGCCCTGACCAGTAAGAAATTTCAAATGATCTTTTAAAGAAAGCGCCTAAGGCGCTTTTTTTGTTTATACTCATTGGCAATCACACAAAACTTAATTTAAGGAAAGACAGATGAAACTGGCGTTACATTGGCAGATTTTAATTGCATTGGTTTTAGCAGCCGTAATGGGAAGTTACAGTGGGACTGAAGGCACTATCTTTGGCATTCACTGGTTAGCGATCTATACCTTTATCGGAACTCTGTTTTTAAATGCGTTAAAAATGATTGTTGTGCCGCTGGTGATGTCAGCGATTATAACTGGAATTGGTAATATCGGTAGCCAAGGTGGTTTCGGACGTTTAGGTGGTAAAACACTTTCTTATTACGTGTTTACTAGCTTTATCGCGATTATGATCGGTTTAGTCTTAGTGAATGTGATCCAGCCAGGAGTAACCGGTAATCCTCCACCTGTTATTGAAGCAAATGAACAAGTTTCACAAGCGGTTGAGGGTAAGTCAGCAGGCGATGTGGTGGATGTATTCTTACGTATGATTCCAACCAATATCGTTGATGCAGCAGCAGAAGGGCAGATGTTAGGTTTAATCTTCTTTAGTTTGTTGTTTGGTTTTTTTATGACACAAATTACGGGTGCACCGCGTGAAACCATGATGAATTTCTGGCAGGGTGTGTTTGATGTGATGATGTTAATGACTGGCTTGATTATGAAGTTTGCTCCGATTGGTGTCTTCGGTTTAGTCGCCGCTTCGGTTGCAAAAACCGGCTTTGATCAGTTTGGAAATTTGGCTCTGTTCTTTGCAACTGTCACCATCGCCTTAGCCATTCACCTATTAGTGGTGATGCCATTGATTCTGCGTTTTGTGGGCGGTGTTAAAAATCCATGGTTACATTTCCAAGCGATGGCTCCTGCGTTATTAACGGCGTTCTCAACCAGCTCTTCGTCGTCAACGTTACCGGTTTCAATGAATGCTTTAGAAAATCGTGCAGGGGTTTCTAACCGTATTACCAGTTTTGTGTTGCCATTGGGCGCTACGGTTAATATGGATGGAACGGCACTGTATGAATGTGTGGCTGCGGTTTTTATTGCGCAGTTATTTGGTGTTCCGTTAGATTTTGGAACCCAGTTGTTGATTGTTGTGATTGCCTTAACCACTTCCATTGGGGTGGCGGGGATTCCTTCAGCGAGCTTGGTCGCGATCAGTATTATTTTAGTGGCGGTTGGCTTACCTGCAGAGGCGATTGGTCTGCTATTAGTGGTGGATCGCTTGTTGGATATGATGCGAACCGCTGTCAATATCTTCAGTGATTCGGTCGGTGCGGTGGTGATTGCTAAATCCGAGGGTGAAAAGGACGTTTTAACCTCTAAAGAGTTCTAAGGCTGAGGGATTAATCAGTCAAACTAACCAATGAAAATAAACTGAACAGGCCTGGTCAGGTCGGTTTTGTCAGAAGAGAAAACAGATGAAAGTCACATTTGCAGAGTTACAAGGTAGCGTTATTGAACACGGTGCTGAAATGGCAAAACAGCTTAAAATCGTGATTGGTTCACATTTAAGTGAAATAGAGAAAGAGTTAGTGCAGGATATGTCGCATATCAGTCAGGCAGCAAGCTTTGCTGGCGACATGACGGTTGATGATGTAATTTACCTTAAGGATAACCTGTACCGTTGTGATTATTCGTATAACTGGCAGATTGCTTGGACGTGTTCAGGTACTCAAGAAGCAGGGCGTACCAAAGAGAAGGTACGTTTTATTTTGGGTGATGATGGAGGAATTGAATTTAAATTTCTGAAACTTGACGCCTAATAGAGCAACATTAATCTTAATCTATGATGATAACCATCGGTTTTAATTAGAACCGATGGTTTTTTTATAGCCTTAATTTAATATGGACTGATGGTCTATAAAAAGTTAAAGTATGTCATTGTTGTTACGAAAATTAGTGAGTGGCATGCCTAAAATTGTTGATAAGTCATTACAGAGAAAAGAGATTGCAGAAGCTGCGTTAGAGGGCTTTATTGAGCAGGGTGTGAATCGGTTTTCTTTGAGTGCATTTTTAAAAAAACACTCTATTCCAAAAGGACGCTTTTATCATTATTTTGCTTCTAAAGATGCCCTGTTATTTGAATCGGTTCA
Source organism: Pseudomonadota bacterium (assembly GCA_034722175.1). Lineage (GTDB taxonomy): Bacteria > Pseudomonadota > Gammaproteobacteria > Thiomicrospirales > Thiomicrospiraceae > Thiomicrorhabdus. Next base: position 4,946 of record JAYENR010000061.1, read on the forward strand.
ATTGTTAGCCGATCAGTATCTGAGTCGTTTTAATGAAGAGGTGGACTGGCATCAAGATTTAGTGGGAAAACTGATCGTTGCGCATGAATTTTATCTTGAAGCGTGTCCCGATCACCAGAAAAAACAGCAGTTTGTATTTGACGTTTCGACTCATTTTACCCGACATGAATCCTTAGATATTCAACAGTTTAATCGCGAACTCTATCAATCTATATTTGAGATTGTTAAATCGATTATCGAAGATGAAATTTCAAAGAAACGAATCAAACCAGAGTCAATAGGTCTCATTCCCTCAATCGTGGCTACTACCGATGGTTTGTTAATGCAGTCGTTGATTATGCAAGAGGTTGATTTACGTCAATCGTTACTAGATTATTTTAAAAGTCTGCAACAGGTTTTGTCTGTTATTAAATCTTAATTCTGGAGAGTTGATCATGCTTAATAAATCAAATAAAGGTCTATTGGCTTGTCTGAGTGCCCTAGTGTTGTGTGGTTATACCGCCACGGTATTAGGTAACGAGACGGCGAGTGGTTACGCTGTTGAGTCTAAAGCACTATCTGAGCTTATTACCCACCCAGAATATCGATTTAGTGCTGAAATAAAGCCTCACACTACCAGTGTCATCAGCAGTGAGTTGAACGCAAAACTCGAAAAGGTTTCGGTCAGGCCTGGTGTGTCCGTTAACAAAGGAAAAGTGTTGGCGGAGCTAGATTGTGCAGATACAAAAGCGCAACTCAATCAAGTTTTGGCAGATCAGCAGGCTGTCAATGCTAATTTAGAATTAAGCCAGTTACAGCTTACACGATTACAGAACTTGGAAGATAAACAGCTGGTTTCGACTAGTCAGCTTGATGAAACTCGCACTCAACAAAAAGCCTTACAAGCGAACTTACAGGGTTTAAAGGTCGCTGAAAGCAGTGCGAAACGCGCAGTATCACGTTGTCAGATTATTGCACCTTATGATGCGGTGGTTACTGAGATTAATGCTGGTGAGGGTCAGTGGTTAGGAATGGGAACACCAGTCTTTGAATTGTACCGTACCGATAAGTCTGAAATTGAGGTGGCGATTCCGCTTGAGTTAGCCAGCCAATATCAACATCAACCTGCGTTATGGAGTACTAATGTTAGCTCTCAAAAAGAGGTTAAGTGGTTGCGTCAGAGTGCGGTTTTAGAAAGTCGTCAGCGTATGGCCAAAGTTTGGTTTGAAGCACCTTCTAAACAACCAATTGGTTTGGCAGGCACTTTATTGTTTAAAGAACCTGCGAATTACCTACCGGTTGCGGTGATGGTTAGCCGTTTAGGTCAACAAGGAGTGTTTATTAACCAAGCAGGAAAGGCAGAGTTTAAACCTTTTGAGTCAGCTCAAGATGGTCGGCCAGCTTTGGTTCCTAACCATTGGGATCACACTTGGCAGGTGATTGTAAAAGGTCAGCAACGTTTGCAAGATGGAGATGATCTTAAATGATGTCTCGATTACTCAATAATACGGTCTTAACTAATTTAATTTTGATTTTAGTGTTAATGCTTGGGGTGATGTCCTATCAACAGATGCCAAGACAGCAAGACCCGACCATCAACTTTAATTGGATCATTATTATTACTGCCTTGCCGGGAGCCAGTGCGGAAGATGTTGAAACTCGTGTCACACAACCTTTGGAGGACTCGCTACGTAAAGTGGGAGATGTGAAGTTTATCTCCAGTACGTCACGAGTGGGACTCTCGAATATTTTAGTTCGTTTTAGTGATATTGATACACGTACGTTTGATAAACGGGTCAATGACTTACGCCGTGAAATTCAAAACAAAAGTAATGAGTTGCCCGATGCGGCGTTAGATTCGAGCATTATTGAAATCACCAGTGCCAATGCGTTTCCGAGTGCGATGGTGGTATTGCAAGGTCAAGCTGATGATGAAACGCTACGTGCTAAATCTTGGTTATTAAAACGAGAATTGGAACGTATTTCTGGAATTGATCGCATCGATACGGTTGGGCTTAATGATCCTGAGTTACAGGTAAAAATGGATTTAAACGCCTTAGCGTTACACAATTTAACCCCGACGCAGTTAGCAGATATTGTGGCATCACAGTGGCAAGATGTGTCAGCCGGCAAGCTTGAGGTCGGGCAACAGACTTGGTTGGTTCGACATTTAGGGCAAAGCATTGACCCACAACAGTTGGCGAAATTAGAGGTGCCCATTGGTGATGGCTTGGTCTCATTAGATCGCTTGGCCACTATTCAACAAGGACAAGAAGATGCCACTAATAAGGTTTGGTTCGAAGATCAACCGGCTGTATTAATGGCGGTGATGAAAAAAGATGCCGCTAATACTATTCAGTTGGTTGAAAATATTCAGGCATTTTTAATCGAATTCAATAAGCAATACGCTGATAGTGGGGTCACAGCCGTACTAGCGGACGATCAGACGCTACCCACTAGAAGTGCAATTGGGCTAATGGAGAGCAATGCGCTGCAAGGTTTGATTTTGGTCTTAGCGGTTAGTTGGTTGTTTTTAGGTTGGCGAGTGGGCGTGTTAGTGGCCATGGCTATACCATTTTCATTAGCTGGCGTATTTGTGGTGTTGTACGGTGTAGGTGAAACCTTAAATTTAACTGTACTGTTAGGGGTGGTGATTGCATTAGGAATGTTGGTCGACGTCGCGGTTGTTATGGTTGAAGCGATGATTTTTCGATTACACCAGGGAAAAAGCACGATCAATGCAGCATTGGAAGCTATGCAGGAGGTTGGATGGCCAATTTTTGCGGCCGTTTTGACCACCATAGCGGCTTTTTTACCGTTGATGTTGCTACCTGGAATTTTAGGAGACTTTATGCGAGTGGTGCCTATGGTGGTGACTATTGCATTGGTGATCAGCCTCATCCAAGCGTTTTGGATTTTACCATCACAAACTCATCTGTTTCATCTGAAAACAGCTCAAAGTCGGCATTTAACAGGGGTTAGAGAACGTTTTTTATTAGGTTTACAAAACAGATATGGTCAACTGTTGGTTAAAAGTTTCCGTCATCCATTGTTGACGCTGACTTTTTTATTGGCCACTTTTTCTTCAGCGGTTTGGCTAATGGCCAGCGGCAAGATTGTCACTAACTTTTTTGCTTCAGATACCTTAAGAATATTTTATGTCAATGTGGAAATGCCAGCAGGCACAACCCTATTGCAGACTTTGGAATCAACCAAACAAGTTGAGAAGTTAGCGAGGGATTACATTGATAAAGATGAAGTCCGCTCCATGACGGTCTACTCTGGACAGATGTTTACCGAAACCGAACCTAAAATCGGGGATGTTTATGGGCAGATGTTTATCAGTTTAAATCCACCTCAGGAAGGCTTTAAACCCGTTGATGTACTGATTAATGATCTTAGAGCCTATCTTCGGGAGCACGCACCTTCTGGTGCTGAAATTAGTCTGTTAAAACTGGCTGGTGGCCCACCAGCTGCCAAACCGATTAGTGTCAAGGTACGAGGCGATGATTATGAGCAGATTGGGGCTGCGGTTACAGCCTTAACGTCTGCTTTAGAAGAAATTGAAGGCGTTAAAGACATTACCAACGATTCAGCTTTAGGCAGCCAACAGTTGATAACAAAATTGAACTTATCAGCGATTCAAAAGGTAGGGTTAGATCCGCAAACGGTGGTGAGAACTTTACGTCTATTAGGAGACGGAGAGATTGTTGCACAGTTAACCAAAGATGGTGAACAGGTAAATCTACGCGTACGTGCGATAAGCCAAAAAACTGATAATTTAACTGCTTGGTTGGCAACCACAATTGCTACCCCTTATGGTGGAGAGGTCGCGTTATCGGAACTGGTGAATGTCACCACTCAAACAGGTTATGTGAGTTTAAAACATCATAACTACAGTCGAGCGATTACATTAGAGGCCGACTTGGATAAAACTAAAATTGATACGATTCAAGCAAATAAACAGTTAGAGCAGGCCTGGTTAGAAATTCAGCGTAACCATCCAGGAATAAACTTGGATTTCTCTGGTGAATTAGATGACATTGAAGAGTCTTTAGGGGCGATGGGTGTGTTGTTTGTATTGGGGATTGGTTTGATGTATCTGATCTTAGGGGCACAATTTAACAGTTATATTCAGCCGCTTATTATTCTGTTTACCATTCCAATGGCATTTACCGGTGTGGCCTATGGTTTGTGGATCAGCGGTAATCCATTGAGTTTATATACCTTATACGGTGTGGTGGCCTTGTCAGGAATTGCGGTTAACTCGGCAATTGTTTTGATGGCAGCCGCTAATGAACGTCGCAAACGTGGTATGAGTAGTTTGCATGCGATTGTATACGCGGCGCGTAGGCGTTTAATGCCGATTATTATTACGGCAACCACCACTATGGCTGGATTAATGGCGTTGGCATTAGGCTTAGGTGGTCAATCTCTTATGTTTAGTCCGGTTGCGACCGCGATTGTTTGGGGAATCATGGTTTCAACGGTATTGACGCTGTTTACCATCCCTCTGCTGTATCGAATGATCGCACGGTAATGTATTTTAAGGTGAGGTTTAAGAGGGCTTTAGGTTATTTAGGTGTTATCTGGATAGTTAACTAAAGCCAAGCCTTCAGCGGACACTTTTATTATTTGGGTCTCTGGTCGCCAATCCCCTAAGACCCAGCGGTGTTTTTGGTTGCCATTTATTTCTAAGCGGTGATGTCCAGGCCGATGAGTATGGCCATGAATCAAATGTTCCACTTGTGGATGTTTCTCTAGCAAATTTACAACCGCCAATTCATTCACATCCATGATGTTTTCGGCTTTATTCTGATTGTATTTTTTGGACTTTTCACGCATTTTATTACCGATATTCAGTCGTTTGCTTTTAGGAAGTCGCAAAAACAACCAAGTGACGATCGGGTTGCGTAATACCTTACGGGCTCTCTGATAGTCGTGATCATCGGTACATAAGCTATCGCCATGCAGAACCAATAGTTGCTGGCCATACAAAGTCAGTGCGGCAGGTTCTGTAATAGAATGAATACCGCTTGCTTGCCAAAATGTTTTTCGCATTAAAAAGTCTCTATTACCAAATAGCAGGTAAATGGGCAGACCTGATTGGGTTAAGCTTTTAAATTTATTGACTGCTGTTTGATAAAGTTCTAAGCCAATATCATCACCAACCCACATCTCAAAGAGATCTCCTAAAATATAGAGTGCTTCGGCTTTAGGGGCTTCATGATCGAGAAAGTCATAAAAGCTTTGATTGATAGGGTGTTGATCATCTGGTTGCAGGTGAATATCTGCAATAAATAGGCTGTAAGAGTTCATAGGGCAATTGTAGCAGGCTGCTGAAATTTGTGTATTTAGAATTGTAGAGCGTAGCGGTATTTAAGAAGGGGAAGGGGAGTAAGTTTAGCTTAAGCAGGCCTGCTTAAAACAGACAGGCCTGTTTAGATGATAAGCCTAAATAGAATTTAGTCTTCGATCAATGTTGTTTTTGTGATTAGAATCTCTTCTTTAGGTACATCTTGGTGACCACCATAAGAGCCGGTTTCGACTCCCGCCATGGCATCCACTACGTCCATACCCTCAACCACTTTACCAAATACCGCATAACCCCAACCTTGTGATGTTTTAGCGGTGTGGTTTAAGAAGTCATTGTCTTTTAAGTTAATAAAAAACTGAGTCGTCGCAGAGTTAGGATCCATTGTACGAGCGTAAGCTAAGGTGCCGCGATCATTCTTTAGGCCATTATCCGCTTCGTTTTCAATTGGGTCACCAGAAGGTTTGTCTTCCAGGCCAGGTAGCATCCCACCACCTTGTACCATAAAGTTCGGGATAACGCGGTGAAACAGCGTGCCGTTGAACCAGTTGTCCATAACGTAATGAACAAAGTTTTCCGTTCCAATCGGTGCTTTGTCGGCATCTAATTCAACTGTGATATCACCCATCGTGGTGCTAATAATGACTTTAGGCATTTCAATAATCCTTTATGTTAAGTTTTAGTAATTATTTGATTTGGCGTGCTTTTTCGATAAGTACCGTTTTTTGTGGTACATCACCCATCCCGTTTTTAAAACCGGTTTTTACTTGGCGGATTTTGTTCACCACTTTCATTCCTTGAATGACGCGACCAAATACTGCGTATCCATAAGCACGGTTGGTTTTTTCACGAAAATCTAAAAAGCTATTTTGAGCAACGTTAATAAAGAACTGCGCAGAGGCTGAGTGTGGGTCATTAGTACGTGCCATCGCTACCATTCCAATTTTATTACGTAAGCCGTTATCTGCTTCGTTTTGAATCGGTGCACGAGTGATTTTCTTTTTCATGTTTTTATCAAAACCACCACCTTGAACCATGAAGTTAGGAATCACACGGTGGAAGATCGTACCATCATAAAAACCTTCGTTAACATAGGCTAAAAAGTTCTCAACCGTTTTAGGGGCTTTTTCAGGGTACAACTCCATCATAATGTTACCCATGCTGGTTTCAATTAACACTTGAGGATTGGTTGTTGTTTTAATATCAGACTGTGCTTCTGCTTGAGCAACAGGGCTGATTAAAAAGGTTAACATGGTTAACTGTAGGGCTAAAAACAGACGTTTAGTCATAACGATTCACTCCGAAATAATTGGCTATTCATGTACAATAGGCGACATTCTAACACTTGGCTTGAGTCTCCTAAACCGGTTTTTATCGATTTAGCGCTCTGAATGATTGAAACAGAATGAATCGTCCGTTTTGAAACTGACCAGGCCTAGTTAAACCTTTATTATTATCCTTTTTTACAATAGGCACGGAATCATTATGGCACTGCATATTTATAATACTGAAACTCGTCAAAAAGAGTTGTTTACTCCAATTCATGCAAACAAAGTGGGCATGTATGTGTGTGGAGTCACAGTGTATGACTTGTGTCATATTGGGCATGCGCGTGTCATGGTGGTGTTTGATACCGTGGTTCGTCATTTACGTACCTTGGGTTATGATGTTAAATATGTACGTAATATTACTGATATTGATGACAAAATCATTAAACGCGCGCTAGAAAACGGTGAGTCTATCCAGTCGTTAACCACACGTATGATTGAAGAGATGCATACTGACGAAACGGCACTAAATGTATTGCGCCCAGATGAGGAGCCAAAAGCGACCGAGTATATGGGGGAGATCAAACATATGATTCAGTCGTTGATTGATAAAGGTCACGCTTACCCTGCGGATAATGGTGATGTTTATTTCAAAGTCAACTCATTTGATAAGTACGGTCGTCTATCGGGCAAAAATCTAGAAGACCTGCAAGCGGGTGCACGTGTAGATGTGAATGACGTCAAGCAAGATCCAATGGACTTTGTTTTATGGAAGGCCTCGAAAGAGAATGAACCGACTTGGGAATCAAATTGGGGAGGCGGGCGTCCGGGTTGGCATATTGAGTGTTCTGCAATGTCGACTAAATGTTTAGGAAATCATTTTGATATTCATGGTGGAGGAATGGATTTGTCGTTCCCACACCATGAAAATGAAATCGCTCAATCTGAGTGTGCCACTGGTGAACATTATGTAAACACTTGGATGCATTGTGGCTTTGTACGAATTGATGATGAGAAAATGTCTAAGTCATTAAATAACTTCTTTACCATTCGTGAAGTGTTAAAAGTCTTCCACCCAGAAGTCATACGTTATTTCTTATTAGCCAGTCACTACCGTAGCCCTGTGAACTATTCACAAGAGAACTTAGAGGCGGCTAAGGCGAGTGTGGGACGCCTGTATTCAGCTGTTGAAGCAGTCGCTCCTGGTGAGCCTGCTTTAGATACTCAGTTTGAAAAAGACTTTATGGCGGTGATGAACGATGACTTTAATACCCCAAAAGCGATGGCGGTTCTATTTGAGCTGGCAAAAGAGGTGAATAAAACCAAAGATACAGGCTTGTGCGGTTTATTGGTAAAGCTGGCAAACCAAATAGGTTTATTGGAGCAAGATCCTGAAAGTTTCTTTAAATCACAACCATCAGATTCTGAGTTTAGTGATGAACAGATCGAAGCTTTGATTGAAGAGCGTAAAGCGGCACGAGCGAATAGAGATTTTGCCCGTTCTGATGAGATTCGTGATCAATTGTTAGAGCAAAAAATAGAGTTATTAGATACGGCAGAGGGCACAACTTGGAGAAGAAATTAAACCTCCAAAGCGCTCTGATGTATTGAGTTAGCAGGGGTTAAGGCAGAGCTTTAAATACCACTATTTTTATAAGTGATTGAAAAGTAATCATTATTTATTAGTCATTAATAAAATTATTTGGGTTATTAGTTTGACTAAATAAGAAATCGCTTATATAATACGGGCTATTCATGTTTCTTCATGAGTATCCTCCTCTGATTATTTCATATGAAATAATATTTGATCCCCAGAACGGTTGTCCGCTGGGGCTTTTTTTTGCCTGAAATAAATATCCATTGTAAATGGAAGGGTTTTAAGAGGGGGAATTGTGTTTGCTGTAAAATGGAGGGCTTGGTTATTTTTTACTAAGAACCTGTTTGCTTGGTAGAGATTGCCCTATACGAGGCATGACATCATTTAGGCGATCATACTTTTTATTAAGCAGCGATTTGAATATGGTGCTGTATTCTAAAACGGCTTTCACGTATGCACGGGTTTCTGTAAATGGAATCGAATCTACCCATTGATCGGCTGGCAGGCTATGGTCTTTAGGTATCCAAGTATTGACCCGTTTTGGCCCTGCATTATAAGAAGCGGTGGCTAAGACTTTGTTGCCATCGTATTTTTTATGCAGATAAGCCAAATAGGCACTGCCGAGTTCAATATTAGTCTTAGGTTGGGTCAATACACTTTTAGGTGTTTTTCTAATACCAATTTTACGTCCAATATACTTAGCGGTTTGTGGCATGAGTTGCATTAAACCGATCGCTCCTGCGGAAGATTGAATGTCGTGCGAGAAAGCACTTTCACGACGAATTACGCCATACACCCACGATGGATCAACGCCGTGTTTATCTGCACTCTGCATTACGGGGGTTTTGTGTGGGGTTGGGAAGCGAACCGATAAATCATTCCATTTTTTGGCTTTTGCAGCCGTGGTGATTGCCATTGAGTATTGTTGCCACTCGTTGGTCAAAATGGCAACCGCATGAAGTTCATCTGACTTCAGTTCACCAAGCAGGCTATACCATTCGCGTTTTGCACTAGTTAGCCAATCAATCGCTAAAAGTTCCTGCATACGTTGTAGCTGAGGGTATTTTTTAACTAAGATTTTACTGTCGATTGGCTTAACTGGGTCTGGATTAAATTGATAATCGACTTTGAGTATATCCGCTGCCAAAAAGGCATAGTAATTACGTTGTTTGGCGAGTTTCTGGTAGATCTTTTTAGCGGTCTTTTCATCGCCACTGGCTTCCAATGCGCGGGCTTTCCAATATTGCCACTGTTTGTCTTCTTGTTGCTCATTGTCCATTAATTCAATGGTATCGAGTAGCAATGTCCAGTTTGATGATTTTAGGGCAATCTGAGCTTGCCAGCGTAAACTGTCCTCTGAGGCACCACCATTACCGTTAACATCCTTAAGAAATCCTTCCGCTTGAGGTTTATATCGATACGCTGTTCTCAGTGCGATTGAGCGTTTAATGCTATTGTATTGTGATGTGGATAGTCCGTACTGTTTGTAAAATTGATTTAAGCTTTTTAAAGCTTGATTAGGGTCTTTTCGTGCTAAACGTTTAACCCCTTGAGTAAATGTGCGTTTTTTAACGACTGCATTCATGGACTTGGGCAGGGCTTTAGTGATTTTGTGAGGTTTATTATAGACTGATAACCAGGTATTAAACATTTTACGTTCTTTGGTTGATAGGTCTTTTGCTAAGGTTTTAGCTAGGGTTGTTCGGTTTTTTTGCATCGCCAAATTGATGCGTTCCCATATCATCGAGCCGTTTAACTTTTTATGTTTACGTAATAGTTTGGCAAGTGGAAGGCACGCTTTACTTAAGTAGTTATCTGACACCCAAAGCTTTTGTGCACTTTTTAGTGCTTGATCAACTTGTTTGTGTTGAGCTTGGGCGCGAGCAAAATAGCATTGCAGATCACGACTTTTTTGAGGTTTATAGTGTTTTAAATAATTTTTCCACTGTTTCCCCTGACCTAACTGTTTTAACCACTTTGTGTAAAGTCGATCACCCAGGTAGTTGTTTTGATTGTTCTTGACAAATTGTGTAATGAGGGAGGGTGGCGTGTTCTTCAGGTGTAACCGATAATCATGGTAGAGCACGTAAGGGTAGAGTTCGTAGTTTTTAAGTTGAGCTTTATATTTAGCGATGGATTTCCGGTCATTGGCTTGAATGGCCTGATAAGCATCTAAAAAAGTCTGTTGATCTTTGCTTAAAGCAGAAGCGGCATAGGTGGAGCTTGAGAAAAAAAGTATTAAACCTATTAAACTCATTAATACACGAGCTTTTCCCCTTGCTAAAAAAGTAAGGGAGAAGCGTGCTTTGGTGAGATTAGGTATTTTGATCATAAGGTATTTTTAGAACTTGTCCGGGCTTTAAAAAGGCTTTCTCAGGGATTTGATTATAACGAGCAATCACCTTTGTTGAGAGTTTATTTGCTTTAGCAATATTCCATAAGCTGTCACCAGACTTAACCGTATAGTGTTTAAATTGCTTACTGTCTAATAAGCGAGCTGTTTTGCTATTTTTTGACTGAGGTTGCCAAACGGTCAGTTTCATACCAGGCTGTAAGATTTTGCTACGTTTGATTTTGTTCCACTTGCTTAACTCGGTGGTTGTTACACCAAATTTCTTAGCCACAGTCCATAGGCTGTCACCATTTTTAAGTGTATAGGTCTGTTGATGACCATATTTACCAGAACGAATTTCGAGTTTTTGTCCCTTACGCAGTGGGGTACGTACCCCAATGTTATTCCAGTTACATAGGGTTTTAGTATCGGTATTGTAATAACGAGCAATGGTCCATAAGGATTCACCCGATTTTACCGTATGATTGAACTTAGGGCCTTTATAACTTGATTTAGGTTTGCTGTCGCTATTAAAGGCTTTGGCATACTGTTGTGGTAAAGGGATTAATAAGGTCTTACCAACACGAATTTTGCTGTTGCGCATATTGTTGAGTTTTTTGATCGCCTTAGAGGAGGTTTTATATTTTTGAGCAATTTCTCCTAAGGTATCGCCACTGCGGATTTTATGTTTAGTCCACTGGATATCGAATACAGAACTGTCGGAAGCTAACTGATTCTGAAAAAGCTCAAACTTTTCTGTTGGTAATACAATATTAAACGGCCCATTAGGTGGGGTCGCAGGGCGCAAATAGCCAGGATTTAATTTAGCCAATAGTTCAGAAGGCGTACCCGAAAGTGAAGCAACCTTGTCTAAAGAGATCTGTTTTTTTAATTTTGATACCTTAAAATAAGGAGTGTTATCAATAGGTTCTAAGTACTGTTTAAATTCAGTTCTATTTTTGATTGTGTGCGCCACAGCAAGCAGTTGGGGTACATAGTGTTGTGTCTCTTTTGGCAGATACGGTCTAATTTGCCAAAAGTTTGGTTGCTTCACTTCAGGGTGCTTCTTTTTATATTTTTTAACCGCTTTCCAAACATTACCAATGCCACCGTTGTAAGAGGCTAAGGCAAGTAACCAATCGTCATTATTTAGATCATGTAATTTTTTGAGATAAGTCAAAGCCGCTTCAGTACTTTGGACAATGTTTTGACGTCCGTCGTACCACCAGTTTTGATCTAGCCCATAAAGGTGACCTGTTTGCGGAATAAACTGCCATAAGCCAACGGCACTCTGGTGTGATTTAGCTTTTACCTGAAAACCACTTTCAATAATAGGGAGTAGTGCCATTTCGTATGGCATATTACGGTTTTTTACTTCAGAGAAAATGAAGTGCATATAAGGTTGAGCACGTTTAGAAACACGTTTTAAATAATTAGGTTTTTTTTTGTAATATGAAACATAGCCTGAAAAATCACTGTAATGCTGATCCCCCATCTGCAAATCACTGGCAATTTCATCCCAAATATTGGCATAGAAAACGGGCTCTTCAGCTTGGTCAGCAAGTTCAGAAGGGTCGGTTATTGCTCGCTGATGAATCTCTTGTTTGCTGTCTAAACCTAATAGACTGGTGCCAAAAGTTGGTTTGATTTGACCGAGAGAGCTGTGTCTAAGGTCTGTACTGGTTGTCAGTTTAGAGCTGTTGGAGGAGTTGGTGGTTTCGCTAAACGTTTTAGGCAGTTGACTGCACCCACTGAGTAATCCAAGGCTACATAAACCTAAAATCAAAGGCTTTAAAGGGCTTTGAATGGTTTTAGAAAGTGTATTTTTAGTAGTCTGTTTGCTGCGCATGATTTTTGTAAAACTCTTAGTAGGTTATGTGGAGTTATTAATTTTTGTTTTATTACTACGTCTTTGCAGTCATTAAAGTTGGTTTTGCAGTTCTGCAAACGTCAGTGAATCCAGTTCGCCCGACTGATCAAGTTGATCTTTCCATTCGCGCAACGTTTTGAATAAACTAACGGGATTATCTTCTGCACCACGTTGCAACAGCTGAGTTTTAACTTCAGGCAGATCAAAACGCATAAACGGATTAGTGGCTTTTTCTTCTGCCAAGCTTGATTGTGCACCGATATGATTACTTGGATAATCAATATGGGTATTTTTTATACGTCTCTTTAAGGCATGACTGTCAGGTTCTACAAGGTGGGCAAATTTTAGATTACTTTCGGTATATTCATGTGCACAATAAAACTGTGTGGAATCTGGCAGCGCACGCAATTTCAATATTGAATGGGTAAACTCTTCAAAGCTACCGGTGAATTTACGCCCACATCCGCCTGTAAATAGGGTGTCACCACAGAATAGCAAGTCATCGTTATAATAGGCGATATGGTCTTGGGTATGGCCAGGAGTGTTCATGACCTTTAGGCTCAGCGCGGAGTTTAATGTGAGTTGATCACCCTGTTTAACCTTAGTTTCAATAAACGGGTTGTCGGTTTTTTCAGGCCCATAAACGTGTGCATTTGGAAAAGCTTGTTTTAAACCTGGGATGCCCTCAACATGGTCATGATGAAAGTGGGTAATCAATATGGCTTGTAGATCTAGATTGTTTTTATTTAAAAAATCAATGACTTGTGGAGCTTCACCTGGGTCAAACACCCAAGCCTTATTGGCTTCAAAAAGCACCCAAATATAGTTGTCATAAGTTCCCACTAAAGCGGGAATGCCGATGATATTCATACAAGCTTTATATTCTTAGTTTAAAATTTTAGAATATTTTAACAAAATTCTTCGTATTTGAGCAGAGAAAAACCTAGGAAAACAGCATGAATCAAGGGTTTCAGAAGTTTTTACAGACTTGGTACCAAACGCCAAAAGGTCAACTGTTGTTTAAGCAAGAGTCGCAGTTGGTTAAAAAAGCGATTACCAATCTGTTTGGGTATTATTTAGTTCAACTAGGTTGTACAGCAAGCCACGAGTGGTTACTTGCCAGTCGGGTTTCTAATAAATTGGTGTTAGATGACGTTTTAGACGTCAAGATGATGGTTAATTGGCAGTTAGAGATTAATAAAGAAAATCATGAAGCCGCTCCTATTCATTGGGTGAAAACGGATTTGGATTATTTGCCAATTGGGACGGAATCAGCGGATGTTATGTTGTTACCGCACACCTTAGAAACGGTTCAAGATCCTTATTACCTATTGCGACAAGTTGATACGATGTTGGTGCCAGAGGGACATATCGTGTTAACTGGGTTTAACCCTCTGGCTTGTGGAGTGATGAAATCTAAGTTAGGTAAAGATGGTCAGTTGTTCCGAAACGCGAACTTAGTCCGAGCTTCACGAGTAACGGAGTGGTTAACGGTATTAGGTTATGACATTGAGTATGTTGAATTCAGTACGATTTCTTGTTATTCCGGCACCACTTCCGGTCACTCATTTAGTGGTTGGCGTTTATTAGAGCGTATCGAAACCAAATTAAATCGAATGGGTTTACAGTTTGGTAATGTCTACTGTATTGTTGCTCGCAAACGTGTAGATGCGCCAACTATGGTTGGACTGACTTGGAAAAAAGCACGGTGGCTAGGGCTGGTTAAAGGTCGTCAAGTGGTTTCAAATAGCGTGTCTAAAAAATCACAGCATGAGGAAACGACACTTAAATAGTCTATAAACCTTATTAAAATAGTTAAAGAGTATCTGCATTGCAAACAATAGAAATCTATACCGATGGTGGCTGTCGAGGTAACCCAGGTCCCGGTGGCTGGGGGGCATTATTGCGCTATAACCAAC
>JAYENR010000062.1:0-3238 GCA_034722175.1 Pseudomonadota bacterium
ACTTAAGTCTTGCTCAATCAGGGTTCGTATCCAACCTTGAACATTGGCTGTTAGCTTTACCCGTTTGCGGGCCTTATATCTACGTTCAGTCGCAAATGCATTGGCTTGTTGGTGGCGATATCCTTTTGGGAAAATGGGGACGCTACCCTTTTTCCTTTTAACTAAGCAAAAATTGGGGAAAGAGTGAAATTAAAATCACTTGAATCGCTTTTTCTATCTAAATCATTAACGTACTCATTATTATTCCAAACAATGGGTTCTTGACGAGGTTTAGCTGTTTTTAATAGCACTTTTGAACGATGTGCTACACTGTCCGATTCTTCATTCCCACTATTCAACCATACTGAACATATCCATGAAAACATCTCAAAAAGTCCCCGTCGTTATCCTTAATGGGTTTTTAGGCTCTGGTAAAACCACGCTATTTCGTAGTCTGCTTAATCAGGCGTTGAAGAAAGAAATCTCTGTCTGCGCGATTGTGAATGACATGAGTGCGTTGGATGTTGATGGTGAACTCATTGGTAACACCGAGATGGTGGAAGAGAACGAGGGCATCTTTGTGACGATTCCTTCTTGTGTGCTGAGCAGTCAAAAGGGTATTGAAGCACTCGATCAAGCGTTTGATGGTCTGTTAGCTAAGCAAACACCGGAACTGGTGATTATTGAAACCTCTGGAAGCTCGCATCCCATGCCTTTGATTGAGTATTTTAAGGCCCAGTCTCAGGTTAAGTTGATTGGTCTGTTTGCACTGGTGGACAGTTTGATGCTGGCGCATGACTACGATTATGGTCAGAATCTGATTCCTAACATGCAGCAGAACTTGGCGCTGGGTCAACGAGATACCACCAATCTGTTGGTGGAGCAGATACTATTTTGTAGCCACTTGCTGTTTACCAAAGCGGATCGTTTGCCAGAGGGTAAGCTTGAAGAGATGGCCGCTTCTGTTCAGTCGATTAACCCTTCTGTGTCTGCACATTCGGTGCACTTTGGAAATTTACCGATTGAATCGTTATTCGAGCTTCCCGAGTATGATTATTTCAAGGTGGCGCAGTTAGTGGATGAATTAAAACCCGTTTTAGCATCCGAACATCAAAACGATCAGCCATATCAATTAGCCACCCGTGTCATACAGGACGAGCGTCCCTTTCACCCGCAGCGCTTTTGGGAGGTGTGTCGTCAATATCTGGGAGAGAAAGTCTATCGCAGCAAAGGGTTTTTCTGGCTCGCTAGCCGACACACGCATGCTCTATTATGGAACCAAGCCGCAGGTGATATTACCCTAGAGATTAATGGTACTTGGCGTGCCGGCGTGGTTGAAGACGAGAATCATGGCCTGACAGAGATGGAGATAGAAGATTTAAAAGCCAAAATCGCCAAACATGCCGGCCGTTTTGGTGACCGACACTGTGACTTGACCATTATTGGTGATCAAACCCAAGTGGCGCATTTTACGCAGGCGTTAAAGTCTTGCTTCTTAACAGAAGCGGAAATTCAGCTGTGGTTGGATGGGCATGAGTTTGAAGACCCGTGGCCTAAAAATATCGTGCGAGTTAGAAATTAATGCCTTAAACCATGTGGGGCGAGCTGACATTACGCACGTTTTAATGAGTTATAGGGTTACGTTAACGACTTTTCCCAAATAACATGTTCTTGATTCTGCATTGCTGTTTCTAATAAATCTATCAACGGTTTAGCTCGATGGGACAAGCTGACAGAGTCGTCATCCCAACTGTCGCCTGATTGGGCAGAGGGTTGTGCAATGGCTTGCTTTAAGTTATTAATTGCCTGTTCAATCTCGTCTTCCATAAAAGCACCAGGTACGGTTTCAGTGTGTCCCATTTGCTTGATGAGTTTAAGTGCCACATTATCAAACATGGTGATATCGGCATGGTGTTTGGTTTGAAAAACAATCATCTTTTTAACCCTATTTTAACTTTGATTCAGTATCCCATATTTGAGATGAATAGTTTAGGGATCATAAATAAACTGAACAGGCCTGATCAGTTTCATTTCATACGCTTTAACATGAGTTTGATTCAACTCGCTTGGATTTTCATGACGCTTAATTATTCTGTTTTGACCAAGCGTGCAACCAGTTTACGTACCGCAGGTGCCACAAAAACCACAATCGGAAAAGCGATGATAAAGGCCATAAACCAGGCTTTCATCCAGATCGACATAAAGTCGTGAGGGAAGCCGACGTTAAAAAAGCTGATGACGGCAGACATCAAGAAAGACATGAAAAAAGCCATAAAGAAGGCAAATAAAAGCGGCTGATATTTGGGTTGAAACATGGGTGGAAACTCTCTGTTCTAGTAGGTTAATTTTTATTCATAAAAAAAACAGGCGGGTACTTAGACCAGCCTGTATCTTGCAATAGTGACGTTTAGATACCTAAGTATCTTGTTGTCGATGATGCTTGGGTGTAAACGTTATTTTTTGGTTCCTTCAATGTGCAGTTCAAGTAGCACATTGGCTGATGCTGGCCCTAAGTCTTTGGTGATATTGTAGTCGGCCATTTTGATCTCGGTGGTGCCCATAAAGCCTGAACGATATCCGCCCCAAGGGTCTTTACCTTCACCCACTTTAGACGCTTGTATGATAATCGGTTTGGTCACACCATTTAAGGTAAAGTTGCCTTTTACCTGCATATTGTCATCAGTGCCTGAAATAGCGGTACTGACAAAGCTAGATTCTGGGTGTTTGCTGACGTTTAAAAAATCGGCACTGCGTAAGTGCTTGTCGCGTTCTGCGTGGTTGGTACTGACACTTTTTGTCTCAATGTTTACTGTGATTTTACTGTTGGCTAAGTTATCTGGATCATATTGATATTCCCCTGAAAACTGATTAAAGCGACCGCTAAGCCAACTGTAGCCAAGGTGGTTAACTTTAAAGTTGATGGAGGCGTGCATGCCTTTGGTGTCAATGGCGTAGTTGACGGGGGCGGAAATGGCACTGTTGGAAACAGCGAGTAACGCGGCGGATAAAATGAGTGAGCTGAATTTAGTCATGATGATCTCTCCTGGTTGGGTATTTATTTAGTTACTTTGTTTAAAGTGGGTTTAAGCATGCGTTTAAAGGTGTTGTCTTGGTTGATAAAGTGATGTTTTAAAGCGGTTAGAGCCGTTTGAAGATCAAGCCGATATCGCCGGCAATCTCCATCAATGGCTCGCCTACACCTTAATTGGCTTAGTCGTACTTCACGCTCTAGCCGCTTTAAAACATCACTTTATCAACC
>JAYENR010000063.1:0-19196 GCA_034722175.1 Pseudomonadota bacterium
GGTTCTTAAGCCACTTCTATTGACAGAAGTGGTTTAAGAACCTTTAAATTGATTCAAAAGAGAGAAACCCTATGTGTGGTATTGTTGGGATTGTATCGGTTAATCAGCCAGTAAACCAAGAGATCTATGATGCTCTTACTGTGTTGCAACACCGTGGTCAAGATGCGGCTGGTATTGTTACCTGTGAAAATGGGCGCTTTTATCAGCGTAAAGACAATGGAATGGTGAAGGATGTTTTCCGTACCCGCCATATGCGTGATTTACACGGTAATATGGGGATTGGACACATCCGTTACCCAACGGCGGGTTCCTCTTCGAGTGCAGAAGCGCAACCATTTTATGTGAATTCACCCTACGGTATCGCAATGGGGCATAACGGTAATTTAACCAATGCCGAGCAACTGAGCCAAGACCTGTTTCGTCAGGATTTACGTCACCTAAATACCAATTCAGATTCAGAAGTTTTATTAAACGTGTTTGCGCACGAATTGATGGAACAGAAAAAATTAGAAATTGATCATAACGATGTGTTTAATGCGATTCGTCAAGTTCATAAGCGTGCGCGTGGTGGCTATGCTGCTGTCGGTGTGATTGCGAATATCGGTGTGATCGCTTTCCGTGATCCTTATGGGTTGCGTCCCGCTGTTGTTGGGAAGCGTGTCACCGAAGCTGGAACCGATTATATGGTGGCTTCAGAATCAGTGGCATTAATTGGTTCCGGTTTTGAGTTAGAAAAAGATTTAGCACCAGGTGAGGCCGTAGTAATTACTGAAGATGGCCAAATTTTTTATGAGCAGTGTGCTGAAAATCCAGTGTATTCACCCTGTATTTTTGAATTTGTCTATTTTGCTCGTCCAGACTCAATGATCGACGATATTTCTGTCTATAAGTCGCGCCTACGTATGGGTGAAAAGTTAGCGGACAAAATTACTCGTGAATGGGGGGAACATGATATTGATGTGGTTATGCCGATTCCAGATACCAGTCGTACTTCGGCTTTAGAGTTGGCTTCGACTTTAGGTGTTCCTTATCGTGAAGGCTTGATGAAAAACCGTTATATCGGTCGTACTTTTATTATGCCGGGCCAACAGTTACGTAAAAAATCTGTACGTCAAAAATTGAATCCAATTGCGTTAGAGTTTGAAGGTAAAAACGTTCTGTTGGTCGATGATTCGATTGTACGAGGAACGACTTCTGGTCAAATTGTAGATATGGTGCGTGAAGCAGGTGCTAATAAAGTGTATTTTGCCTCAGCTGCTCCTCCGGTTCGTTATCCGTATGTATATGGTATTGACATGCCATCCCCAACAGAGTTGGTTGCGAACGGACGTACTGTTGATGAAATTTGTGAATACATCGGTGCGGATAAATTGATCTATCAAGATTTAGATGACCTGGTTGAAGCGGTAAGTGCAGGTAATGAGAAAATTAATCAATTTGATACCTCATGTTTTAGTGGTGTTTACGCGACCGGAGATATCACACCAGAATATTTAGCTTCAATCGATAGTGCACGTAATGATAGTGCACAAACATCGAAACAGTCGGCAGGGCAAGAACCTGTTGGAATTTATAACGGCAGTTAGTGCTGGTTTGAAAACAGTACAGTTAGATTAGTCAGAGAGTGTTATGCAAGAATTTGATATTGAAACCTTAGCGATTCGAGCGGGTTACGACCAAACGGGTGAGCAGGAGAATAGTGAAGCTATTTTTCCGACCTCCAGTTTTCGTTATCACTCAGCGGCACAAGCTGCAGCGCGTTTTAGTGGTGAAGAGAAGGGTAATGTCTACTCTCGTTTTACTAACCCTACAGTGCGTGCTTTTGAGAATCGTTTAGCCGCTATGGAAGGTGGAGAAGCGTGTGTGGGTACTGCTTCAGGTATGTCAGCGATTCTTTCTACTTTTATGGCGTTATGTGAATCTGGCGATCATGTGGTTTCTTCACAAAGTATTTTTGGTACCACTAAGGTTCTGTTTACCAAGTACTTAGGTAAGTTTGGTGTGGATGTGACGTTTGTGTCACAGACGGATATGAAAGAGTGGGAACAGGCCATTCAATCTAATACCAAGGTACTGTTTTTAGAAACGCCTTCCAATCCTCTGACTGAAATTGCAGATCTTTCTGCTGTTTCTAGTCTTGCGAAAGCAAATGATTGTTTATTGATTGTTGATAACTGTTTTTGTACGCCTGTGTTGCAACGCCCTTTAGAACAGGGCGCGGATATTGTGATCCACTCAGCCACCAAGTTCTTAGATGGGCAGGGTCGTGGTATTGGTGGTGCAGTAGTTGGTTCTAATGAGTTGGTGGATGAAGAGGTGCGTGGTTTTATGCGTACTGCAGGTCCATCAATGAGTCCGTTTAATGCATGGATTTTTTTAAAAGGATTAGAAACTTTACCTGTAAGAATGGCGGCGCATTGCCAAAATGCGCTTGAACTAGCGGAGTGGTTGTCTGAACACCCCGCAGTTGAGCAAGTATTTCACCCGGGATTAAAGTCGCATCCTCAGTATGAGCTTGCCTGTAAGCAGCAAGATGCTGGCGGAGGTTTGGTTAGTTTCCGTATTAAAGGTGGTAAAGACCAGGCCTGGCTAGTGATTGATAATACAAAAATGTTATCGATTACAGCAAACTTAGGTGATGTTAAAACTAGTATTACACATCCGGCAACGACAACTCATAGTCGTGTAGAGCCAGAAGCTAGAATCAAAGCGGGGATTACTGATAATTTAGTTCGTCTGTCCGTTGGTTTGGAGTCAGTTGAGGATATCAAGAAAGATTTAGCGAGAGGGCTGGATCAGCTGGTTTAGGGTTTTCCCGTTTGCAGGAGATAAGCAACGATTGTAGAAACCGTTGCTATTGATATAGCTACTTTTTAGGAAGTGGTAGTTCAGTCTCTTCATTCTGGCGGTAAATAACACAAATTTTACCAACGGTCTGTACTAGTAAAGCTCCGGTTTCTTGAAGGATGTGTTCAACAATTAGTTTACGATCATCACGATCCGCAGAAGACATCTTGATTTTTAAGATCTCATGGTGGCTTAAGGTACTTTCTAGTTCTGCCATTAAGCTTTCAGTCACACCTTTAGCGCCAATGGTAATCATTGGGTTTAGGCCGTGTGCAATACCACGAAGGTATTTCTTTTGAGTGATGGTAAGTTTTTCAGGTTGGCTCATTGAAAATTCCAAAGTTAGTGACTATTAAATAATTTAACGCATATTGTAGTAGAAAAAAATAAATGGCGAGAAGTAAATCAAGTGCAGGCTGGTTAAAAGAACATTTTGATGATCATTATGTGAATAAGGCCAAACAAGAAGGTTGGCGTTCCAGAGCTGTTTATAAGCTACAAGAAATTGATGATAAAGATCAGTTGTTTAAACCGGGAATGTGTGTAGTTGACTTAGGTGCAGCACCAGGTGGTTGGTCTCAGTGGACCACCCACAAAGTTGGGCGTAATGGTGAGGTCTTTTCATTGGATATTTTACCTGTTGAACCCTTTGCTGGTGTGACCTTTATTCAAGGTGATTTTAGAGAAGATGAGGTTTACGACTCATTACTCACTTCACTTAACGGTCGTGATGTCGACATTGTTATGTCGGATATGGCGCCGAATATGAGTGGTAACAAAGCCGTTGATATTCCAAGAGCAATGTATCTGGTCGATTTGTGTGTCGAATTGGCGGATCAGGTATTAAAGCCGAAAGGAGATCTTTTGATGAAGGTCTTTCAGGGCGAAGGTTATGATCAACTGTTGCGAACTTTACGTGAAAAATATTCGAAAGTAATTACACGTAAACCGGATGCTTCACGTGCCCGAAGTAAAGAGATCTACTTGTTAGCACGCGGTAAAAAGTAAACGTTTCAATTAATAATTCCAATGATTCATAAATTAATTTTATAAAGATTTGTGTTAACATTGTCCGAATAAATTAAATTTTTTGTTCTAAGGGTCACCTATGAAGAATGATATGTTAAAGAATGTGTTGGTGTGGACAGTCGTGGCGATGATCATGATGTCTGTCTTCAATCATTTTAGTAATAAAGCTGCTCAAAACTCTAGTCGTTTAGACTATTCAGATTTTATCGATCAAGTGCATCAAGGCCAGGTCAGTAAAGTGAATATTGAAGGCTCGGTGGTTCGCGGTGTTTATGTAAGTGGTGATGCTTTCGTTACTTACAATCCTGGTGATCCAGGCCTGATGGGTGACTTGCTTGATAATAGAGTGAAGATTGCAGCCAACCCGCCTGAAGAGCAAGGTGTCTTGATGCAGATCTTTATCTCCTGGTTCCCTATGTTGCTATTGATTGGTGTGTGGATCTTCTTTATGAAGTCTATGGGCGGCGGTGTTGGTGGTAAAGGTGGCCCAATGTCCTTTGGTAAAAGTAAGGCTAAGATGTTAAGTGGTGACCAGGTTAAGGTGACGCTTGATGACGTGGCTGGTGCTGATGAAGCTAAAGAAGAAGTGGGTGAGATTGTTGATTTCTTAAGGGATCCGAGTAAATACCAAAACCTAGGTGGGAATGTTCCGCGCGGTGTCTTAATGGTTGGGCCGCCTGGAACGGGTAAAACTTTATTAGCTAAGGCGATTGCCGGTGAAGCAAAAGTACCGTTCTTTACGATTTCTGGTTCTGACTTTGTTGAAATGTTTGTTGGTGTCGGTGCCTCCCGTGTTCGTGATATGTTTGAACAAGCAAAGGCAAGTGCACCTTGTATTATCTTTATCGATGAGATTGATGCGGTAGGACGTAGTCGTGGTTCAGGAATGGGCGGCGGAAATGATGAACGTGAGCAGACATTGAACCAGTTGTTGGTAGAGATGGATGGGTTTGAAGGTAACGAAGGGGTTATCGTTATTGCAGCGACTAACCGTGCCGATGTATTAGACTCTGCGTTATTACGTCCTGGTCGTTTTGACCGTCAGGTAACGGTTGGACTACCGGATATTCGTGGTCGTGAGCAGATCTTAAAAGTGCATATGCGTAAGGTTCCATTATCTGATGATGTGAAGCCTGCCGTAATTGCTCGTGGTACGCCAGGGTTTTCCGGTGCAGATTTAGCTAATTTGGTGAATGAGGCGGCTCTGTTTGCGGCTCGTAATAACGATAAGTTAGTGACTCAGAAACACTTTGAAAAAGCCAAAGATAAAATTCTTATGGGTGTTGAACGTAAGAGTATGGTGATGAGTGAGAAAGAGCGTCGTATGACGGCTTATCACGAAGCTGGTCACGCCATTGTTGGGTGGTTAGTGCCTGAGCATGATCCAGTTTATAAGGTGAGTATTATGCCTCGTGGTCGAGCTTTAGGTGTCACTATGTATCTGCCTGAAGAGGACAGTTACAGTTATAGTAAGCGGAAATTAGAGAGTCAGCTTTCTAGCTTATATGGTGGGCGTATTGCTGAAGAGCAAATTTATGGTCCTGACGCGGTTACAACTGGAGCCAGTAATGACATTGAGCGTGCAACGAGCATTGCCCGTAATATGGTTACTAAGTGGGGCTTGTCTGATAATTTAGCACCATTAATGTATGAAGAAGATGATAACGGTAGCTTTATGGGAAGTTCACGTAATGCCAATGTATCAGGTGAAATATCCAAGCAGATAGACCAAGAAATTCGTACTATTATTGAACGTAACTATAAGCGTGCTCAAGATATTCTTAAGGAGCGTGCTAATGAGTTAGAGGTGATGACTGAGGCGCTGATGCAGTACGAAACGATTGACTCAGATCAGATTAAGAATATTATGGATGGTAAGTCAGCCGGTGAACCTAAAGATTGGGACTCTTCGGACTTAGATGACGATGCGAGTTCTGAAGGTGAAGTAGAAGCTAAAGCAGATGAAGCAGTAGAGACTGTTTCTGATGATCTAAGTGGCGAAGATAAAGCGGCTGATAATGGTGAGCCAAAGCTTCATTAAGCTTCATTGACTTAGTTAAGTAAACCCCTTTACTGGGGTTTTTTTATGCAGATAGGATAAGGGTTATGAGTAAGTTACCAGGCCTGCTTAAAAGTTTAGAATCTAAAGACAGAGCTATTCCATTGGTGATGGGTATTTTAAATGTAACGCCTGATTCATTTTCTGATGGCGGTCACTTTAATAGTAAGGAATCTATGCTTTCACAGATAGAAAGCATGCTTGAAGCAGGTGTGGATATTATCGATATTGGTGGTGAATCCACCAGGCCTGGTGCAAATCCTGTTTCATTAAATGATGAGCTTGACCGTGTATTGCCTGCCATTGAGCTGGTTCAGTCTTGTTCAGATGTAGCAATTTCAATAGATACCTATAAACCTGAGGTGATGCAAGCCACGATTGCCAAGGGGGTCGATATGATTAATGACGTCAATGCGTTACAGGCTACCAATGCAGTCGAAGTCGTTTCCAGGGCGGGTATTCCTGTTTGTTTAATGCATAAAAAAGGGGATCCTTTAAATATGCAGCAAGCTCCAGTTTATAACGATGTGACTCAAGAGGTCCTAGAGTTTTTATTGCAGCGTGCCAGTGTTTGTGAGCAGGCAGGTATATTGCCGGAGCATATTTTATTAGACCCAGGATTTGGTTTTGGTAAGACTTTAGAGCATAATATTGACCTGTTTAAAAACCTAAGTAATTTTATTGATTTAAAATTTCCGCTGTTGGTCGGGGTCTCTCGTAAACGGATGATTGGGGCACTTATGGGTGATGTTGATGTCAACGACCGTTTGTGTGGCAGTGTTGCAGCTGCAATTGTGGCTGCTAACAAGGGTGCAAAAATAATTCGAGTTCATGATGTCGAAGAGACTATTCAAGCCTTAAAGGTGGCTTCGATACTTTATTAGATTTAGTTCAATATTTGATGGTGCGTGAGGTGAAAATGGCAGAGAAAAAGTATTTTGGTACGGATGGCATTCGTAATCACGTTGGTCAGGGAATGATTAGACCTGATCAAGTATTAAAACTGGGTTGGGCGACTGGCAAGGTCTTAAAGGCTCGTGGTGAGTCAAGAGTGATGATTGGCAAAGACACACGTATCTCAGGGTATATGTTTGAATCCGCTCTTGAGGCGGGTTTTATTGCAGCAGGGGTCGATGTGATGTTGTTAGGGCCTATGCCTACACCAGCGATTGCTTATCTGACTCAGACCTTACATGCCGATGCGGGTATTGTGATCAGTGCGTCACATAATCCGCATCATGATAACGGTATAAAGTTCTTTTCGGCTAAAGGAAAAAAGATCTCAGACGACGTTGAGTTTGAGGTTGAGGCTGCTTTTGAGGAAGAAATTACGGTGGTTGCCTCAGAAGATTTGGGTAAGGCAAGACGTATTGATGATGCAGCCGGACGTTATATAGAGTTCTGTAAGAGTACCTATGGTGCTAAGCGCAAGTTAGATGGCTTGAAGATTGTTCTCGATTGCGCCAATGGAGCCACCTATCATGTTGCCCCTAGCGTGTTTGAAGAATTAGGTGCCGAAGTGATTGCGACTGGTGTGACGCCAGATGGGATTAATATTAATCAAAATTGCGGCGCGACGGATTTAAAAGCATTATCTATCGCAGTTTTAGAGAGTGGTGCGGATTTGGGTATTGCCTTTGATGGTGATGGTGATCGTGTCATGATGGTGGATCAGAATGGTCAGACTGTTGATGGTGATGAGATACTCTATATTCTAGCTACTGGTAGTAAGAAGCCGGTTGAAGGGGTTGTTGGGACTGTAATGAGTAACTTGGGGCTGGAAGTCGCACTAAAAGAGCGTGGAATTCGTTTAGAGCGTGCTTCTGTTGGTGATCGTTACGTAATGCAGAAATTAACCGAATTTGGTTGGGTGTTTGGTGCTGAGCCTTCGGGTCATGTACTGTGTCTCGATAAAATAACGACCGGTGATGGAATTGTTGCAGCTTTGCAGGTGATGTCGATACTGGTTGAATCTGGTCGAAGCCTTGCAGAATTGACATCGGGCATGAAAAAGTTTCCAAATATTTTAAAGAATATTCGAATCCCTAAAAAGGTCGATTTAGACTCTAATGAAGTGTTAAATTTAGCAGTTAAGGATGTTGAAGAAACGCTTGGAGGCCTTGGCCGCGTGTTGATTAGGGCGTCTGGTACAGAACCATTGATACGTGTGATGGTGGAAGGTGAAGAGCTTGGCTTGGTAGAAAAATGTGCAGAAAGTTTGGCTAATGTGGTCAAAGCAGAATTTTCATAAAATTGCAATATTGTAATTCAATCAAGAAAACGCTAATATTGATGAAATTTTGTGTTGGAGATTAGCAGATGAGAAAAGCATTTGTTGCCGGTAACTGGAAGATGCATGGTACTAAGGCATCGATTATGACTTTAGTGTCTGATTTAAATTCTAAAATTGCAGAAGTTGGAGATGTCGATGTCGCTATCTGTCCTCCTGCAATTTATATTGATTATGTGAACCGTGTGTTGGCAACAGATAAAATTTCTGTTGGTGCTCAGAATATGGCGATAGAGCCAGAAGAAGGTGCTTTTACTGGTGAGCAGTCTGTAACGATGTTAAAAGACATGGATTGTGATTATGTTGTTCTAGGCCATTCAGAGCGTCGTGCAATCTATGGTGAAACAGATGCAGAAGTTGCAGATAAGGTTGCGGTTGCTCTAGCTTCAGGTGTGACACCGATTTTGTGTGTTGGTGAAACTTTAGAAGAGCGTGAAAGTGGCGTTATGGAACAGGTCATCGCAACGCAGATGGATGTTGTTCTTGATAAGGTTGGTATTGATGCATTTGATAAAGTAGTCATTGCGTATGAGCCAGTTTGGGCAATTGGGACAGGAAAAACAGCTTCTCCAGCACAAGCACAAGAAGTACATGCGTTTATTCGCACTAAGTTGGCAGGCTTGAACGCTGACATCGCTGAAAAAGTAATTATTCAGTATGGTGGAAGTGTTAAGCCAGGTAATGCAGCAGAGCTTTTCGGGCAGCCAGATATTGATGGTGGTTTGATTGGTGGTGCTTCATTAAATGCTGATGATTTTATCGCTATTTGTAAGGCTGCAGGCTAATCATGTTTTCAATTATTTTAACAGTACACATTCTTATTGCTCTTGCGTTAATCGTTTTAGTGCTTTTACAGCAAGGCAAAGGGGCAGATGCAGGTGCAAACTTCGGCGGAGGAAGTTCATCTTCTAACTCCGTTTTCGGAAGTGGTGGTTCAGCTACCTTTTTATCAAGAACGACAGCCATTATGGCAACCTTGTTTTTTATTACGAGTTTGACACTGGCTTATCTAGGAAGTCAGCAAGCTAAAGGTTATCAGAGTGTGACTCAGCAGCTTGAAGCACAAATAGAAGACACTGTACCAAGCAACGCGCCTGTCGTACCAAACTAATTATATTGCCGATGTGGTGGAATTGGTAGACACGCTACCTTGAGGGGGTAGTGGCGTAAGCTGTGCCGGTTCGACTCCGGCCATCGGCACCAAATTTACATGTCCTTGTGAGAAAGAGCTTACAAGGATCTTTACTAAAACGCTAGAAGAGGTTCAGAACCAATGCTAGAAAGTTATCTTCCTATCCTGGTATTTATTGTATTAGGTGTTCTTTTCGGTGTAGGCCCAATCTTAGTGGGTTATCTATTAGGTCCTCAAAAACCAGATTCAGAGAAGAACTCTCCCTACGAGTGTGGTTTTGAAGCGTTTGAAGATGCACGAATGAAGTTTGACGTGCGTTTTTATCTGGTCGCTATCCTGTTTATTATTTTCGATTTAGAGATTGCATTCCTTTTCCCTTGGGCGATTGTGCTTGACGAAATTGGAACGTTTGGATTGTTAGCGATGGGCGTATTTTTATCGCTGCTTGTAGTTGGCTTTATCTATGAGTGGAAAAAAGGTGCACTAGAATGGGAATAGAAGGTGTTTTAAAAGAAGGAGTGGTCACCACTTCTGCTGATAAATTAATTAACTGGGCACGCACAGGATCATTGTGGCCAATGACATTTGGATTGGCTTGTTGTGCGGTTGAAATGATGCATGCTGGTGCATCACGCTATGACCTTGATCGTTTTGGAATTATTTTCCGTCCAAGTCCACGTCAGTCTGATGTGATGGTGGTTGCTGGAACGCTGGTTAACAAAATGGCACCTGCTCTACGTAAGGTTTATGATCAGATGGCTGAACCACGTTGGGTAATCTCAATGGGATCTTGCGCAAACGGTGGTGGTTATTATCATTACTCTTATTCGGTTGTACGTGGTTGTGATCGAATTGTTCCCGTTGATGTTTACGTTCCTGGTTGTCCACCAACTGCTGAAGCTCTGTTATACGGGATTATTCAGTTGCAGAACAAGATCAAACGCACTAACACAATTGCACGATAGTCTTAGGTCACGGTAAGAAATAAGTTATGAAACAGTCTGTATTAGATTTACAAAACAAAGTGAATGATGTCTTAGGTGATAAGGTTGCTTCTTCAACGGTTAATTTGAATGAATTAACGGTTGAATTCAATCCTTCTGACGCGTTATCAGCACTTCGAGCTTTACGCGATGAGCTTCAGTTTGAACAGCTAGTCGATTTATGTGGTGTGGATTACCTAGGTTATGGTGATGCCAACTGGGAGACACTGAAAGCTGCAAACACAGGGTTTAGTCGCGGTGTGTTCGATTTTGAAGAAGATGAGAATGCTGCAGAAACCATGGAACGACGTTTTGCCGTTGTCTATCACCTGCTATCTGTGAGCACGAACCTACGTATTCGAGTAAAGGTTTTTCCAGAAACCACGACTATGCCAACCGTTGATTCGGTTATCGATATTTGGAGTGTGGCTAATTGGTTTGAGCGTGAAGCCTTTGATCTTTATGGAATTATATTCACTGGTCATCCTGATCTACGTCGAATCCTAACAGACTATGGTTTTGTGGGACATCCGTTAAGAAAAGACTTTCCACTTACAGGGCATGTTGAAATGCGTTATGACGCAGAAAAGGGCCGTGTTGTCTATGAACCCGTATCTATCGAAAACCGTGTGAATGTACCGCGTGTTATTCGTGAAGTAGCAACAGAGGCCTAGTCGGAGAATTAATTATGCCTGAAATTCGTAACTATACACTTAACTTTGGTCCTCAGCATCCTTCAGCACACGGTGTACTACGTTTGGTGCTAGAGTTGGACGGTGAGACCATTGTCCGCTCTGATCCACATATTGGTTTACTGCATCGTGGTACTGAAAAACTAGCTGAATATAAACCTTATAATCAGTCTATTGGCTATATGGATCGTTTGGACTATGTTTCTATGATGGCTAATGAACATGCTTACGTCATGTCGATTGAAAAGATGCTTGACTTAGAAGTACCAGAGCGTGCGCAATATATACGTGTTCTGTTTGATGAGATTACTCGTATCCTTAACCATTTGATGTGGTTAGGTGCTCACGCATTGGATATCGGTGCTATGACCGTATTCCTATATGCTTTCCGTGAACGTGAAGATCTGATGGATTGTTATGAAGCCGTTTCTGGCGCTCGTATGCACGCAACCTACTATCGTCCTGGTGGAGTTTATCGTGACCTGCCTGAGACGATGGCCAAATATGAAAAATCTAAATGGCACTCTGGTAAAAAACTAGATCAGTTGAATGAAACGCGAGAAGGTTCATTATTGGACTTTATCGAAGCATTTACAGAGCGTTTTCCAGGTTATGTTGATGAATATGAAACCTTATTAACCGATAACCGTATCTGGAAACAACGTACTGTTGATATCGGTATTGTTTCGCCAGAACGTGCATTACAACTTGGTTTTACCGGGCCTATGTTACGTGGTTCAGGTATTGAGTGGGATTTACGTAAAAAACAGCCATATGAAGTCTATGACAAGATGGATTTTGATATCCCAGTTGGTAAAACGGGGGACACTTATGATCGTTATTTGGTACGTGTTGCCGAGATGCGTGAATCAAATAAAATTATCAAGCAGTGTGTTGAATGGTTGAAAGCCAATCCAGGCTCAGTTATGGCGGATGACCATAAGGTGACTCCACCTGCGCGTGAAGATGTTAAGTCGAACATGGAAGCGTTGATTCACCACTTCAAACTGTTTACAGAGGGTTATACCATCCCCAAAAGTGAAATCTATTCTGCTGTCGAGCACCCAAAAGGTGAGTTCGGTATTTATATGGTTTCAGATGGTGCGAATAAACCATTCAGAATGAAAGTACGTGCCCCAGGATTTGCACATTTGGCCTCGTTGGATGAAATGTGTAAAGGCCACATGATTGCTGACGTAGTTTCGATTATCGGAACACAAGATATTGTATTTGGAGAAGTGGATCGATGAGTTCAACCGCGGATTACAAAGTCATTAAAGGAGACGTCAAGTCTCGCATCGACAAATGGATTTCTAATTATCCTGCAGAACAAAGACAGTCAGCTTGTATGCCAGCACTGCGTATTGTTCAGGAAGTTAGCAATGGCTATTTAACTGTTGAGTTAATGGATGAAGTTGCTGACTATTTAGAGATGACACCCATAGCTGTTTATGAAGTAGCGACTTTTTATGGTAACTACGAACATCAACCTGTCGGTGAGTTTAAGTTCTGTGTTTGTAACAGTATCTCATGCATGTTACGTGGTAAAGACGACATTATCGCTTACCTTGAAGAACGTTTAGGCATCAAGGTGGGGGAAGTCTCTGCTGATGGTAAGTTCTCGATTAAAAAAGTTGAGTGTTTAGGTGCTTGTGGTGGAGCGCCAATGATGCAGTTGGGCAAAGATTATCACGAAAATCTAACGCCTGAATACTTAGATAAACTGATTACAGAACTGGAGTAAGCGAATTATGATGCCACAAAATGAATGCTGCTTCCGTTTAAACCATCTTGATCGTTCATGGGACATTGATGTCTACATGGAGAACGGTGGTTATGAGATTTGGAAAAAAGTATTAGCGGGTGATTTAGACCCACAAGAAATTATCGAAGAGGTCAAAACTTCAGGTATCCGTGGTCGTGGTGGGGCAGGTTTCCCAACGGGACTAAAATGGAGCTTCATGAATCGTTATGCGCCAGGTGAAAAGTACATCTTGTGTAATTCGGATGAAGGTGAACCAGGAACCTTTAAAGATCGCGATATCATGCGCTATAACCCTCACCAATTAGTTGAAGGGATGATGATTGCGGCGTACGTTATTGGCGCCAGTTCAGGATATAACTATATTCGTGGTGAATTCTGGGAACCATACCAGCGTTTTAATAACGCGATTAAACAAGCACGTGAAGCAGGCCTGTTAGGAAACAATATCCTAGGTTCTGGTTATGACTTTGATCTTTACACTCACTTAGGCGCAGGTGCTTATATCTGCGGTGAAGAGACTGCTTTGATTGAATCAATCGAAGGAAAAAAAGGTCAGCCACGTTTTAAACCACCATTCCCAGCTAGTTATGGTCTGTACGGTAAGCCAACAACAATTAACAACACAGAAACATTAGCGTCTATTCCAATGATCCTTGCAAAAGGTGGAGAGTGGTTTGCAGATTTGGGTGTTGAGAACGCGGGTGGTACTAAGTGTTATGCCGTTTCTGGCCACGTTGAGAATCCAGGTAACTTCGAAGTTCGTATGGGTACGCCATTTAAAGATCTTTTGGAAGCTGCAGGTGGTATCTGGAAAGGACGCAAGTTGAAGTGTGTGATTCCTGGTGGTGCATCGACAGCGATACTTCCCGCTGAAAAAGCGATGGAAATGACCATGGATTACGATGGTATTGCTAAGGCGGGTTCTTTCTTAGGTGCAGGTTCCGTCATCATTATGGATGATCAGACTGACATAGTAGAAGTGGTTGAAAACTTGGCTCACTTCTATTGGGATGAATCTTGTGGGCAATGTACTCCGTGTCGAGAGGGAACTGGTTGGTTATATCGAGTCATTAAACGTATTCGTGAAGGTAACGGACGTATGGAAGATTTGGAAAACTTGAAGAGTGTTACTGGCAAAATCATGGGTAATGTTATCTGTGGTTTAGGTGATGCTGCAACCATCGCACTAGACAGTGCGCTTGAACAGTACGAAGACGAGTTTATTCATTACATCGAACACGGTTGTAGTATTTACGACCGTAAGTAAGCGGTTTCTTAGGCAACGTTAGGCTAAGTTAAATTAGGTTATAGAATTATGGTAAAAGTAGAAATTAACGGACAAGTTATCGAAGCGCACGAAGGTGACATGCTGATTGATGTCGCGGATGACGCACAGATTGCAATTCCCCGTTTTTGTTACCACAGAAAGCTATCAATTGCGGCAAACTGTCGCATGTGTCTTGTGGAAGTAGAAGGTGCGTGGAAGCCACTTCCAGCTTGTGCTACCCCTGTTACTGACGGTATGAAAGTTCATACTAAATCAGCTAAAGCGATTGCGGCTCAGAAATCAGTTATGGAGTTCCTACTGATTAACCATCCACTTGATTGTCCTATTTGTGATCAAGGTGGAGAGTGTGAGTTACAAGACGTTGCCATGGAGCATGGTGATGATGTATCTCGTTTCACTGAAGCTAAACGTATTGTCAGTGATCGTGATGCAGGTTCACTGATCAGTACGGATATGACACGTTGTATTCACTGTACTCGTTGTGTACGTTTTGGCCAGGAAGTGGCTGGAATGATGGAGCTAGGTGCAACCGGGCGTAGTGAATGGATGGAAATTGGTACTTATATTGAGAAGTCAATTACCTCTGAAATGTCAGGAAATATGATTGATTTATGCCCAGTTGGAGCTTTGACTTCTAAACCTTACCGTTACTCTGCACGTGCTTGGGAGCTAAAAGCTCATAAAGCGATTGCGGCACACGACAGTATCGGTTCAAACATCATTGTTCACACTAAAGAGAATGATGTGAAACGTGTTGTTCCTGGTGAAAATGAATCAATCAATGAAGTATGGCTATCCGATAGAGATCGTTTTTCATACGAAGGTGTTAACTCTGCCGAGCGTTTAGCGCAACCACAAGTTAAGCAAAACGGTGAGTGGAAAACAGTCGACTGGGAAACAGCGTTAGCCTTTGCTGTTGAAGGGTTACAGGCTCAATTATCCGATGCTTCTAAAGTCAGTGTTTTGGCTTCGGCAAACTCAACACTTGAAGAGCTTCACCTATTACAGAAACTAGCACGTGGACTTAAGATTGAGAATATTGACCACCGTTTACGTCAGTCTGATTTCTCAGCTGATAAGTTAGGGTTCAATACACCAAACTTAGCTGTTGATCTAGCCGATGTAGATTCTCTGAATTCATTGTTAATCGTTGGTTCTTATCTAAGAAAAGAGTTACCAATTCTTAACCATCGTGTTCGAAAAGCTTTTCAAAATGGTGCTGAAATTCACGTTGTAAACCCGGTTGATTTTGACTTTAACTACAAGGTTGCAAATTCTGCTATTAATGCTGAGAGTTTAGTGTTCGAACTTGCCTCGATCGCTAAGGCAGCGGTTGAAATTGCCAGCGAAAGTGAACAGGCCTGGTTAGATTCTGCTGAAGTGAATGAGATGCATCGTTCAATTGTTCAATCATTGAAAGCGGCTGACAATGCAGCGGTCATGATTGGTCAAATCAGTCAAACAAATTCTAATTATGCAACGATCCAGAAGTTAGCAGCCATTATTGCCGATGCAACAGGTGCGACATTAAGTATTCTTCCTATGTCTGCAAATGAGGTGGGTGCACACTTAGTAAATTGTCTGCCAACTAAGGGTTTAAATGCAGCTGAAATGCTAGATAGTAATATGAATGCATTTATTAACTTTGGTATTGAGCCAGAAATGGACTCAATTCAAGGTGAGAAAGCGTTATCAGCAATGAAAAACGCTGGTTTTGTTGTCAACTTTACAGCCTTTGATAGTGAAGCACAGCGTGATTATGCCGATGTATTGCTTCCAATTGCGACATTTGTTGAGACAGCTGGAACCTTTGTCAATGCTAATGGGTTGAAGCAGTCATTTAAGATGACCGTTGAACCACAAGGTGAAGCAAAAGCAGGATGGAAAATTTTACGTGTACTTGGAAACATGTTTGAGATTGATGGATTTGATCAAACTCACTCTAATCAAGTATTGGCTGAGGTATTGGATAACACTACTTCAAGCTTGGACTTCTCGAAAATTGAGAGTCAGTTAAATAGCGACAATGAAACTTATAGCATTGTGGCACCTTATTCAATTGACGGAATCGTCAGACGTTCGCCTTCTTTGCAAGCAACGCCTGATGCATCTGTGTAACTGGCCAGTAGAGGATAATATTGATGTTTGACGCTCTTCAAGCTTTTTTATCAACATTTTTATATGATTGGTTAGCGATTCTGATTACGCTTGTATTGCAAGCAGTAGTGGTTATTCTGCCAATTATGTTAACTGTTGCTTGGTTAACTTATGCAGAACGAAAGGTGATTGGTTACATGCAGGTTCGTATGGGACCTAACCGTGTTGGACCGATTGGTTTATTACAACCTATTGCAGATGCCCTAAAGTTAATGACAAAAGAGGTGATCTTTCCTCAGCAATCGAATAAGTTCCTGTTTATTATTGCGCCTGTCATGGCGATTGCTCCAGCGGTTGCAGTTTGGGCAGTCATTCCATTTTCTCCAGAGGTGGTAGTAACGGATATTAATGCGGGTATTCTTTATGTATTAGCCGTTTCAGCCATTTTGGTTTACGGAACCATCATTGCGGGTTGGGCTTCTAACTCTAAGTATGCTTTCTTAGGAGCGTTACGTGGTGCAGCTCAAAAGATTTCATATGAGATCGCAATGGGGTTTGCTTTAGTAACGGTATTAATGATCGCTGGAACTATGAACCTACAAGAGATTGTTGAAGGTCAGCAGGGTGGAATGCTTAACTGGTATCTACTGCCATTACTTCCAATGTTTGTTGTCTACTTCTTATCAGGCCTGGCAGAAACTAACCGTACGCCTTTCGATATTATCGAGGGTGAGGCTGAGATTGTTGCTGGTTTCCACGTTGAGTATTCTGGTATGACCTTTGGTGTATTCATGTTGGCTGAGTACGCAATGATGATCTTGATCTCATTTATGACAGCCATTATGTTCTTAGGTGGTTGGTTATCGCCATTTGAAGGTATTCCTGTTTTAGAAACCTTGTTTAGTTGGGTTCCTGCATTTGGTTGGTTAGCATTTAAAGTGAGTTTCCTACTATTTGTATTCTTATGGTTACGTGCAACGTTCCCTAGATACCGTTATGACCAGTTAATGCGTCTTGGTTGGAAAGTGTTAATTCCTGTGACAATCGTTTGGGTATTCGTTGTTGGTGCAATGCAATATTTCTCTTTCGGTCCTTGGTTTAATTAGAGGTAAAAATGGTTAAATTTATTAAACATCAAGTTAAGACTTTCGGGTTAACCGAACTCTTTAAAGGGCTTGCAGTTACCGGAAAGTACCTCTTCAAAAAGAAGATTACAGTTCGTTATCCAGAAGAGAAAACACCACTATCTCCTCGTTTTCGTGGGCATCATGCTCTACGCCGTTATGAAAATGGTGAAGAGCGTTGTATCGCGTGTAAATTATGTGAAGCAGTGTGTCCGGCTAATGCCATTACCATTGAATCAGAAGAGCGTGAAGATGGTTCTCGTCGTACCACACAATATGATATTGATATGTTCAAGTGTATCTATTGTGGCTTCTGTGAAGAAGCATGCCCGGTAGATGCGGTTGTTGAGACACGTGTCTTTGAATACGAATTCCATGAACGTGGTCCTCACATTATGACGAAAGACAAGTTATTGGCTTTTGGTGATAAACACGAAGAGCAGATTGCAGCTGATCGAGCTGCCGATGCTAAGTACCGTTAATTGAAGAGAGTTTGATATGACATTTGAGCAATTTATATTTTACGTACTAGCTGGAATCGCAGTGATCTCTGCTTTTATGGTAATTACCGTAAAAAATCCAGTTAAAGCAGCCCTTTGGTTAGTGGTCGCTTTTATTGGAACAGCCGCTATTTGGATTATGGCTCAGGCTGAATTCTTAGGTTTAGTTTTAATATTGGTTTACGTTGGAGCCGTAATGGTTCTCTTCCTTTTCGTTGTGATGATGCTTGATATTAATTTGGCGCAGTTGAAGGAAGGTTTCACTAAATATCTACCGATCGGTGCCATGGCGTCTATTGCGACCTTTGCAATGATGTATATGGTGTTAGGTCCAGATCACTTTGGTTTAGAGGTGACAGGTGCTCCGGTTGTACACGATGCGGATTACAACAATACTAAGGCGATTGCGGTTCCTCTATATACGACACACGCCTATGCGTTTATCTTAGCTGCCGTGCTGCTTCTAGTGGGTATTGTTGCGGCGATTGCATTGACGTTACGTCATCGTCCAGCAGGTGAAGTGTTGTATCAGAACATTGATAAGCAAGTTAAAACTCAGGCATCAGATCGTTTGAGAATTGTAAAAATGGATGCAGTGGTTGAAAAACCAGTTGCCCCTAAAGAGGAGGAAGACAAGTGATAGCTTTATCAGATTACCTAATTTTTGGTGCTGTTCTATTTTCGATCAGTATGGCAGGTATCTTCCTTAACCGTAAGAATGTGATTGTGCTATTAATGGCAATTGAACTTATGCTTTTAGCTGTGAACACAAACTTAGTAGCATTCTCACATTATCTAAATGATGTGACAGGGCAGATCTTTGTCTTCTTTATCTTGACGGTAGCCGCTGCTGAAGCAGCTATTGGTCTTGCTATTATCGTTCTTGTATTCCGTAACCGTAAGAGCATCAATGTTGATGATCTTGGTTCACTGAAGGGGTAGTTGATGTTACATACAATTCTTACAGTCATCTTTTTAGCACCTCTAGTCGGTGCTTTGATTGCCGGTTTATTCGGCCGTCAAGTAGGGCGTAAAGGTGCTCATTCGGCGACTATTGTTGGGGTAGCGATCTCAGCGGTTCTTTCTGCTTATGTGTTCTTTGAGTTCGTTTTGAATGGTCATGAAGCCTATAACGCAAGTTTATATACGTGGATGGTGTCTGACGGTATTCGTTTTGAACTGGGTTATATGATTGATGAACTATCTGCAACGATGATGTTGGTGGTTACGTTTGTTTCATTAATGGTTCATATCTACACGATTGGGTATATGGATCACGATGAAGATTACGATCATAACGATCCGTATTATCAGCGTTTCTTCAGTTATATCTCTCTATTCACATTCTCAATGCTTTCATTGGTTATGGCTAACAACTTCTTACAACTGT
>JAYENR010000064.1:0-3227 GCA_034722175.1 Pseudomonadota bacterium
GCTTGGAAATCGAACGACTGGATTCATGACAGAGGTATTGCTTGGCAATCGCCAGTTTAAATTCTCGATTGTATTTGGACATGAAAAAACCCCCAAGGTTGGTGTCCAACATTTGGGGGTCACTTCAGATTAGCGGGTTTTTATTTAACGCACAAGTTGCGAGATAAAACTTGTCAGTTCAAGGCTTGAAAATGTTGAGCATACTAACAGTATGTGATCATTTTCATAACGCAGAAATGGCGAGTTTTAGCCGCAACCCAAACTATTTACGTTTCTTTGGTGGCATCAAGTCTGTAATCGTCCCTTCCGCCATCTCTGCCGCAAAACAAAGCGTTTCAGACAACGTAGGATGCGGATGAATCGTTAGACCGATATCTTGCATATCTGCACCCATCTCAATCGCCAACATCGCTTCTGCAATCAGTTCACCGGCATTTGGCCCGACCATTCCACAACCTAGTAAACGGTGTGTTTTGGCACAGAACATCGCTTTGGTTAGACCTTCGTCACGTCCTAGGCTTAAGCTACGACCAGACGCTGCCCAAGGGAATGCACCTTTTTCGTATTCAATGCCTTCGGCTTTAAGCTCTTCTTCTGTTTTACCTGCCCAAGCCACTTCTGGATCAGTATAGGCTACTGATGGAATAGACATTGGCGTAAAGGCACTTGGCATGCCGTCAATGACTTCTGCCGCGACTTTACCTTCGTGTACTGCTTTGTGCGCTAACATGGGTTGACCGACGATGTCACCGATGGCGTAGATATTATCGACATTGGTTTCTTGGCGTTCATTGACTTCAATGAAGCCCCAATCGTTGACAGCAACACCCGCTTTTTCAGCATCAATCAGTTTACCGTTAGCGGCACGACCGACTGCAACTAATACGCGGTCAAACATGTCGGTTTCTGGGCAGTTTTTACCTTCAAACGTCACCAACAAGCCTTCTTCTTTAGCTTCTACATTGGTGACTTTTGATTTTAAGAAAACGTTCTCATACTTTTTCTTAATGCTCTTAAGCAGAGGTTTAGAGATGTCTTTGTCCGCACCAGGAATAATAGTATCACCTAGTTCAACCACGGTGATTTTTGACCCTAAAGAATCATAAACCTGCGCCATTTCTAGGCCGATAATTCCCCCACCGATAACCAATAGACGTTCTGGAATTTCTTCTAGGGCTAATGCACCGGTTGAATCCATTACACGTGGGTCATCATGTGGAATAAAGGGTAATTTGATTACACGTGAACCCGCAGCGATAATCGCTTTTTCAAAGGCAATCGTCTTAATTGAACCATCATCGGCTTCAACCGATACCGTATTACCAGAAGTAAATTTACCGTAACCGGTAACGACTTCGACTTTACGTGCTTTAGCCAGGCCTGATAGACCGCCTGTTAGCTTATTGATTACACCGTCTTTAAAGGCACGAATCTTATCAATATCAATTTGCGGTTCGGCAAAGGTAATACCGTGTGCGCCCATCTCTTTGGTTTCATTTAACACCACAGACATGTGTAATAACGCTTTAGAAGGAATACACCCTACGTTTAGACAAACCCCACCGATATTGCTGTAACGCTCTACCATAACGACTTTTTTGCCTAAATCGGCGGCACGGAAAGCAGCGGTGTAACCACCAGGCCCAGAACCTAGAACCAAGACTTCACACTGAATGTCTGCAGGCGGTAAATCGCTAGCAGAAACGGCTTGTGGAGCAACCGCTTCTACTTTAGGCGTTTCTGGTTCAGCGGGTTTAATACTTTCTTCTACATTGGCGGCAACAGTATCATTGTCGGCAATTTCAATCGTACCAAGAATTGAACCCTCTTTAACTTTATCGCCTACTGCCGCAGAAAACGAAACCACTTTACCCGCAAATGGAGCAGGGATTTCCATAGTCGCTTTATCAGACTCTAAAGTCACTAAAGAATCGTCTTGGGCGACTTCTTCACCCGCCGAAACTAAGACTTCAATAACATCTACTTCTGCAAAGTCACCAATATCTGGAACGACGATGTCTACAATTTTACTCATCATTAAGCTCCTAAAGAATTAGCTGACGTAAATCAGTTAAGTAGTTACCCACTGTGGTTGTGAAACGCACACCTTCCGCACCATCAATAGCACGGTGATCGTAAGAGACACTAAACGGCATGATTAAACGTGGAATGAATTCAGAACCGTTCCAAACAGGCTGCATTTTGGCTTTAGACAGCCCCATAATCGCCACTTCTGGTGCATTAACGATTGGTGTGAACTGTGTACCACCAATGCCACCTAAGCTAGAGATTGTGAAAGTGCCACCCGCCATATCGGCAGGCCCTAACTTACCATCACGTGCTTTGGCAGAGATTTCCATTAAGTCACGAGAAAGTTCATAAATGCCTTTTTTATCTACGTCTTTAACCACAGGAACCATTAGACCGTTTGGTGTATCCACCGCGATACCAATGTTGTAGTAAGATTTTTTAATAATAGATTGACCATCTGCAGACAGCGAAGCATTGAAACTTGGGAAGTCTTGTAATGCCTTAACCACCGCTTTCATCACGAATACCAACGGAGTTAATTTAACGCCCTGCTTCTCAGCTGCGGCTTTTTGGTCTTTACGGAACTGATCCATCTCAGTGATATCACTTTCATCAAACTGAGTCACGTGCGGAACGTTTAACCAGCTTGCGTGTAGGAACTTACCAGAGATTTTCTTGATGCGCCCAAGCTCTTCCGTAGTGGTTTCACCAAACTTGCTGAAGTCGACTTCTGGAATAGGAGGAATGCCCATGCCGCCTGTTGCACCAGGTGCCGAAGTTTGACCAGACATGACTGCCTTGATAGCGGCTTCAACGTCAGTTTGCTGAACACGCCCTTTTGGACCTGAACCTGAAACCGTATCTAGATCAACGCCTAACTTACGTGCAAACGCGCGCACTGAAGGAGAAGCGTGAGATTTAGCCCCCATGTCTTGTGCATTCACCGGCTTATTAGCGGCGGCTGCGACAATAGGAGATGTTTCAACAGAGGCTTGTGGCGCTGAAGCTGGAACTGCAGCAGGCGCTGCTTTTGGTGACGCTGGAGCTTCTGCCACTGGCGCAGGTGCTTTTTTCTCTTCTTTTGGTGCATCTGTAGCTGCATCACCAGAGACTTCGATATCTAAAACGTAGTCACCTTCAGAGACACTGCCACCGACTTCTACGCCAATCTTAGTGATTGTACCGGCAAATGGTGA
>JAYENR010000065.1:0-3186 GCA_034722175.1 Pseudomonadota bacterium
ACCTTGAGTCTCGGTCAAACTTGAAAAACGTTCTAAGGTGCTATTAAACGCCTTCTGCTGTTGAAATTCATCAGAATTCAAGGTACGACTGCTGCACCACCCTACTTGGCTCAAACACTCGGTTACCAACTGAACAAAACTGGCAACGCCCATCTTGTTTAAGCTCTTATCTTCAATCTGCTTCTGCCAGCTTTTTAGTGAGGTATGTAACTTTTTAAGCTTCTCATCAATCACCTCAGCTTCCAGTAAATTGGGCCATTTAAAACTGCTCCACTGCAATCGACGTAACGTAGCATCCGATTTTTGTCGTAAAATAAATTGGTCAACCGTATAAGGAGATATCAACCATTCACTCCAATCACTGTAACTGCAATTGCGCTGTGGCTGACAAAATAACTTTATCGTCAATATGGCATTTTGAACAAGGGGCGCTTCCATTAAAGAGTGGCCTAATGAGAAGTTAAACAGCGATTCAGGCGTGGTTTCATTTAAAGGTAGATGCTGTTGTTGAGTCAGAGTAAATTGTTCGTTTAGAGCTCGACTTAAAGGGGCTTTGTAGTCCCCTAAATCAGGGGCAACCACACCAATTTTAATCGTTTGTGGGCTCTGAGTTTCTTTACGCTGTAACCACTGTTGCACACACCATAAAGCCACCTGATGCACTTCATCTTGGCGATCTAAAGCTGTATAGATTGCCAACTGTTGTGACTGAAGTTGAACCGGTTCTAGATGGACCGCTACCTCACACCCTAGTTGCTCAACCGCCTGTTGCCATAAATGTATTTGCGGAGTGACTTCATCAAACCCGTGTAACTCAAAATGAGTCGGCAATTTGTGTTTGCCTTTCCCCCTTTGTAACCAGATTAAACGTTGCTGCTGATGCAAAATATCGTCTTGCCAACTGTTTTTTTCTAGCCGAACTTGATAGGCCTGCATACAGCTTTTAAACAGTTCGATCTCATCGGCCTCAAAGTGTTGGTCTTGGGTTAATTCTTGTTGTTCGTCTGTTAACCACTCCATCCAAAATGACCAGGCCTGGTAGAGCTGTTTAGCGGTACTGGATAAATTCAAAAGATCTAACGGTTGACCGTTTTCATCCAGACGATTTTGGCTCTCGGTTTCGAGAATATCTTCCCAAATCATTTGCGCTTCAAATGCCGACAAAACCTTTTTAGGCTGTTCTTGGATCGGTATTTCACCCCTTAATAGACAGGCCTGTTCCCATTGTGCCCACCATTGTGACAGCGTCATCACCATCGGCGTTTCAGCCACGGGATGCTTTTGTTGATTAAAAACAGCCTGTTTTAAGGTTTGAGTTAAACGGCTATTAGCGGTGAGGTGAATAACGGACATAAACTGGTTCCAGGAAAAGCCAAAACTTGGCAAAAATTAAGACAAATACAATAGCAAATTACGAATGTGAAATTAACCTAAAAAGCCAATCAAAGGAGTTTGATTCTTTTTAAGCCATAATTTGGCTTGTTTGGTTTGAGGACAGTGCTTTTCCACCAGCCCCCAAAAAGCGGCTGAGTGATTGGCATGCTGCAAATGGCACAACTCATGGATAATGACATAGTCGATCACCCAAGTGGGAGTTTGCATTAACCGCCAATTAAATTGAATCCGTCCATCAGGGTAACAGCTACCCCAACGGGCTTTATAACTTTTGACCTGAATAGCAGCAGGTGTCACCCCAATTTGTTGAGCATAACCACTGAGCGTACTCGCAAAGTAATCTTCTGCCTGTTGTTTAAACCAATTTTGCAGTAACGCTTTCAACCAGGCCTGTTGAGAATCAATTGACTTAAAGCTCTGCCATTTTTTAATTGGCACCGTGACTAAAAACTGATGATTTAACAGCTCAACTTTAGGCTTCTTGAGTTCATCTGATTGCAAAAAGTCAAACGTATAATCCACACCTTTAAATAGAATGCTATCACCCGTTTTAAATTCAAACTGCGCCTGATCTGAAATCTGAAAACGTTTAACTCGTTGAACGATCCAATCGACATGATTATCCAATACCTTACGTAGAGCTCGGTCAGACAGGTGTTGCGGCACATGAAGTTCTAAAAAATTGGAGTTCGGCTTAATGCCGATGGACTTTTTACGACGGGTTTTAACAATGGGCAAGACCTGCTCACCCACAGTAATCGATTCGATTGGTGTTTGAAAAAACAAAAGAGAGATCGAATCTTATTCAATCAATCTAGGCGGCTTTAGCTAAACCGGCAATGGTTTTACGCGCCCAGCCATTTGCCCCCATATAACCCGATGAGATCGCCATAATATCCATGCCATCTAATCCCGCCATAATCATGTGTGTGTTACCTTGCTCTAAGGCACGAGTCACAAACAACGCTTTACCCATATCGCCTTTTTGATCAACCAATGCCTGCTTCACTTCATCCGACAGTGGCAATTCATCAACAATATCGACCATAGGGGCTTTTAAGAAGGCGTTTAAAGTTGAGAACAGACCCACCATAAAATAACGGTCTTTGTCTTCTGCCTTGCCGACCTTTTCAGCCACACTCTCTAGGAACTTAGCGCGCACTAAAGCAGTGACCAATAGCTCCATTGGCACATCATCCACTTCT
Organism: Pseudomonadota bacterium; assembly: GCA_034722175.1. Taxonomy (GTDB): domain Bacteria; phylum Pseudomonadota; class Gammaproteobacteria; order Thiomicrospirales; family Thiomicrospiraceae; genus Thiomicrorhabdus. Next base: position 2,601 of record JAYENR010000065.1, read on the forward strand.
GACAGCATCAACATATTCACCCAAAATTTCAGGCGTTTTAGTCCCATAAAGTTGACCGCTTCTTTTAAGCTTTCAATAACATGTGGCAGATCATTTGAAGGGTGGTTAATCGCGGCTAATAATTTGTGGGTTAAGCCTACATCCGTTCCAATGGTATCCGCTAATGCCGCAAACTCGATATCAGGATCGTTCACTTCGGCTAACAGTTTCAGCATCGCTAACTTATTGCTGGCGATCTCTTTTTGAGTTGAAACAACTGGGTTGGTAAAGAAGTAACCTTGGAAATAGTTCGCACCCTTCTCTTTTAAAGCTTGATAGGACTCTTCAGTATCAACATCCGTGACAATCACTTTTAAGTTTTTATCTTGAAGAGCGCTAAACAACTATGGTCACTCATTAAATTATTTAAGCCATTGGTTGAAGGAATTAAAGCCAGTCTCGACGCGGTCAAACACCGAACCAGTGACAGAGATGTTCCTTTGGAAGAACGGGATATGCCCATCAATTATGTGGGAATTGCCTTAGTTGCCTTACTGGTGCCTGTTTTTTTATTGTACTTGGATATTATCGGCTCAGCGGGAATTGC
>JAYENR010000066.1:0-18952 GCA_034722175.1 Pseudomonadota bacterium
ACAAACAACGCCTATTACATTTAAAAGATCGTCGAATTACCAAAGAGGGTGTGCTGATTATTAAGGCACAGCAGTTTCGTACTCAGGAAAAAAATCGCGAGAATGCGTTGGAGCGTCTGGTTGAACTGATTAAATCGGTGATGGTCGTTCAAAAAGTCAGGCGTGCTACTAAACCAACGAAAGGCTCTCAAAGAAGACGTTTAGACAGCAAAACGAAGCGCAGTCAAACCAAAGTGTTACGTCGCAAAGTGGTCGATTAAGTTAAATAGGTGAGTAAATAGATTGGAGTTTGAAGAGTTTAAAGCTTGAATTGGTGTGATTTTAAACTGGACAGGCCTCATACAGGCCTGTCCAGTTTAAATAACGTGTTTTATTTGTTTTCAGGTTTAGCGGCGGCTTCCGCAGCTTGTTTCTCTTTGTGTTTACGTGCGATTTCATCCCAGTCAATGTTATTACACTCCTGACACTCCTCTTTAAATACGCCCATCCAAACCAGTAAAGCGTGAACTTTACAGCCAACACAATACCCTAAGATCGCTTCTAACCACATAAAGGCCATACAAACCCACACCAAGTTCACAGGGATCCAGTACGGAATATAGTTTTCCGTGGTTGGCAGTAGATCGCTGTTAAAGACTGCGTTTACCCAGTTAGCAACGGTATCAGGATTAAAGAACACCAAACAGACCGTAATAAAGGTGGCACCAATTCCCCAAGCAAAACGTTTTGGAACGAGTGGTTTCCATACTGGAGGAGTATTACGAGCTAAATAGGTACTTAGATAAATGGTTGGAGAGAAACGAGAGGTGAAGACAAACATGCCCGCAATCATTTCAAATAGGCCGTAAAACAAGAGCCAAGTTTGTACCGTATAGTCGTAGGTACGTTTAATGGCTTCAACTTGGTAGATAATATTGTCATCCCAGTCGGTATCGTAAGTATCAACTGCTGTATTACCATCAACAATCCAGCTACTCGTATAAACCACATCAAATAGGGTTAACCCCATATAAAGTGGAATCATTAACAGCATGCCCGCTCGGATACGCATGGCGACTTCATTAATGTAAATCGCTTCTTCTTTGGTATCTCTAAACCATAAGTTTTTGATTGTATTTATCATTTTGGCTCTCTATGTTAAGAATGTCTTATATTAGAAGACCCTAAAGTATGGGGTTTGTTTCAGAAAGAGTCAAAATGATAAAATTTTTGTTACCTTAAGTTCTACTTATGACTTGTTTGGTTTGTAAGTAAAGTTAAGAAAGTATAAGTGTTTTTTAAATAAAATTAATGACTTAGTTCGTTGCAGATGTGGCGATCTCCTAGGTTGTCAAAGTCTGGAGCTTGGGGCATAAAAGCATTTAATTGCATATCTTTGGTGCAGGACTCGATCGTTTTAAATGCCTTTGAGTTAGTGATTTCTTTACCAAATGCAATCGCTTTTTTCTGTGCTTGATCACGATCGCCAGATTTGCAAAGTGTCCGTAATTCGATTTCTAATTTCGATACTCTGCTTTCGTAATGACGCAACTCCGCTTCATCTACCTGCAATAAACACTGCTGCATCTTTTGCATTTGTAACATCATCTGTTGCATATTCATGCCTTCCATTGAAGACATATTGGCCGCTTGAACAGACGTAGATACAGCAGCTGTAAAAAATAAGGTGTTAAATAATCGTTTCATAATAAAACCTGTTATTAAATGGTGATGTTCAATATAGCATAAAGATTTGTGAATTGAGTCATACAGCCAGGATGGAGGACAGGGTTGCCCTCTGAATAGAGAAGTGTTGGCCTAGTGTTCAGATTGTCTGAAATCACTTAAACGTTTAAGTAGGTATTCTAGCTCCGCTCGTTTCTCTTCTTTTTCGTGAACTTTATCTTCGATAAAATCAACTACAGGAATATGCAGTTTCTTTTTTTCGAGTTTGTTGATGTTCGTAATCCCACCTGGATTTAAAACATTCACTTCCAGAATCTTGTCGCCAATCATGTCTACGCCCACAAAATACAAGCCGTCTGATGCTAATCGAGGCCCAATCTTTCGACAAACAGCCATTTGTGAATCGGTCATTTTGTATTTGTGAGCGGTGCCGCCAACTTGAATATTGGCGCGAATATCACCCTCTGGTGGTTTACGGTTGTAAGCACCAATAAATTTACCATTCAGCATCAGTACACGCACATCACCATGTTCAGCACCTTCAATGTACTCTTGGATAATGATGTAGTTATCATCACCTTGGCCATGAATATAGAAGTCTAGAATCGAGTTGATGTTTGATTGTGCATTCTTTTCTAGAACAATTACACCGTGCCCCCCGGAACCAACGAGTGGTTTTAGAATTACTTTATCGCCAGGCATTTCATCAATCACCTGACGTATTAGTGTCTTATTTTTAGAGACATAGGTGATCGGCAAAAAGTTATTGTTTGGATCATTGAAAGTGGTTGTGTACAGCTTATTGTTAGCCTTACGGATCCCGTCAATGTCATTCAAAATTACACATTCATCTTTGATAGCATCTAAGAAATTAAACAAAATTGGATCAATTGGTGGGTCTTTACGAATCATTAAGCTATCTAGGCCATGAAGAGGCGTTAGCTTTTCGGTAAAGGTCACTTTTTTGTAAAATTGGTTGATATTGTCCGGTATCTTTTCCATTGGAACAATATGTTTTAAATATCCATATGCGACATTGTTACGAACCGTTAGATTTCTTGGGTAAAGAATAGACACACCATGACCACGCTTTAAGCATTCACGAAGAATCAATAGAGTAGAACTTTTAGTTGGCTCGATCTGTTCCCAGTCTGCAATAATAAAACCGATATTCATAATAACTAACCCCGTTTAAAAGGTTCCTAGAAGGAAAAAATAAGAAAGTGATGTGGCTAATACCCCTTATTAATTAGGGCTTAGGTAAAATGTGAATTATGATTTAAAACAAAAAAATGTAAAGAGAAATATAGCGATTATATAAAATATTAAAAGGAGGTGATTTGGGCGTGCTTACCAGGCCTTGTTAGACCTGGTGTTGAAGAGATTGAAAGTTAAAATGGATTACTCTTCGCTTAATAGATCTAATTGTGCTGTTTTAGATTCTAACTCTTGATCTTGGTTGATTCGGCTAGAGGTTGGCCCTGTTTGGTTTTTGTATTTGGCATCTGCACGTTTATTGTATGGCTTGTCTGATTTACTTGATAAGGTTTCAAAGTTGATGGCACAAATATCCATTCCTGGACGCAAAGCTAGTGGCAATTTACCACTGTTGAAAATCTCTAATACAATTTGCCCATGCCAGCCTGGATCGATTCGGTGCGCCGTAACGTGAACCATTAATCCCAAACGTGCCAAACTTGAACGGCCGTCCAACCATCCCACTAGATCATCTGGAATAGTAACCGATTCATAGGTTGCCGCTAACGCCAATTCACCTGGATGCAAAAAGAACGCTTGATCTTCAGGGATTAAAATTTCCTCTCCCATAACGGTGTCCATGATTTTTTGAACTTCGTCTTTAGGACCACTTAAATCAATATATGGAGCGGTGTGATCATTAAACACTCTAAAGCGATTATCGAGTCTAAGATCGACACTGATGCCTTTGATTTTATCTGAACTAGGTTGAGGGTCAATGGCAATTTTGCCGGCTTTAAGGTATTGATTAATATCGCGATCGCTGAGTTTCATAGTATTTTATAAAATCTTTGGGGGTTGTTGTAACAGTAAAGTAATGGTTCTATCTTTTGCGATATTATAAACGTCAACGCGTCCAGGAAAGTACTGATATGTCGGTAATAACCAAATTTTTACTTCTGCTTTGCTGGTTTTGAACTGATATTGCTCCGCTTTTAAGGTGGTTTCCTGATCAGATAGTTCGAGTTCTTGTGAAGGCTTAATTTGTGAAATGGTTAAGGCATCTTGCCCTGAAGTATCTTGTAAATGAAACCCTTCAATTGGAAGTGAATTAAGTTTGTAATACTGAATAGCATAAGCAATGGAAGCGACATCGAATAGGTTGCTTTGATTATCCCAGCGTTTTTCTCTTTCTAGATAGAGAATTTCAGTTTGATCTGTTGAACGTTTTAATGTGACCGTTTTAATATTTTCTAGATCGTTGAGATCGTCGCCCGCTTTTTTGGAATAGCTTAACCATTTAAGTGTATTGGCCGTTTGCTTAAACTGGATCTCTTCATAGGTGCTTTCGCTTACAAAAAAACTTGCAAGACCACTTGGTGAAGCGGTTGCTTTAAGTGTGCAATCTTGGTTGTGGCAGCGAAAACTCTGTTTAGAGATACCAAACATAATATCGAAGGCATGCACTTCAAATGTGGCATCAAATTCTGGGAGTGTGGCGGCAGAGAGTTTGAATGGCAATAATGTGACAAGTAGAGTCAAAAAAATCAATGCTACGTTGTGCATCTTTGTAGATAGTTTGCAAAACAATACATGAGAAAAAGTTCTAACACACATAAGCCATCCTTGGTTGATAAAACCGTGGTTGCTGTTTAAAAGTCGGCCAACTGCAGAGGGTGATCTAGCTGTTGCTGATCAAACCAGGCCTGTCCATTCTTAAATTCCAATCGGCCTTCGGCAAACCATTGGACAACTAAAGGATACGCCAGATGTTCTTGTTGGTGAACCTTGTTCTGCAGGGTTTCAACGCTATCTTCATTCTCTATACAGACTTTGGCTTGCAGAATAGCCGGCCCTCCATCCAGTTCAGGGGTAACAAAGTGCACACTCAGTCCATGTTCGCAGTCGCCCGCATCAATCGCACGTTGATGTGTGTTTAAACCTGGGTATTTAGGTAAGAGAGAGGGATGAATATTGAGCATTTTTCCTAAGAAGTGTTGAGTAAACCTTTCCGTTAGAATTCGCATAAAGCCTGCTAATACCACTAGTTCAGCCTGCGAGTTTTCCAATGCATTTTGTAATTCCGCATCAAAGGTTTCACGGTCTGCAAACTGTTTGTGATCAATGACGATGTTTTTTATGCCTGCTTTTTCAGCACGCTGTAAACCAAATGCATCGGCTTTATTTGAGATGACCAGAACAATTTGATAAAGCTCAGGGTGCTGTTTTTGATGGTCGATAAGGGCTTGAAGGTTAGAGCCGCTTCCAGAAATTAGTACGGCAATACGTTTTGGCTGTGTCATGAGTTAGCCTAATAAGATGAGTCTATATTGAATTGAGCTGACTCTGTTAACAGCTTGGAAGAAGTTCCAGAGAGTGTGTTAACAGAGTGCGGTACTAAAAGCTAAAGATGTTAGCCTTTAAATAGAGAAACTGAAGGTTCAGCTTGATCTGACGATTCAATTTCACCAATCACAGAAACCGTTTCACCTGCAGCGGTTAATAAGTCAATCGCTTTTTGCTGATCGGCTTGATCAACGACAACGACAAGACCAATACCGCAGTTTAGAGTGCGGTGCATCTCTTCGTATTCAACGTTACCATTTTCTTGAATCCAATCAAATACGGCAGGACGTTTCCAGCTGTTAGTATCAATTTTAGCCATGGTGTTTTCAGGCATAACACGTGGAAGGTTTTCAAGCAGACCACCACCCGTGATGTGTGATACGGCATGAATGTCTACGGACTTCATCAGCTCAAGTAACGGCTTGACGTAAATACGTGTTGGTGCCATTAACGCATCAATTAAAGGCTGACCATCAATGTCTTGTTGTAGGTCTGCATTAGAAACTTCAATGATTTTACGAATCAAAGAGTAACCGTTTGAGTGTGGGCCGCTTGCTCCTAGCCCTAACATAACGTCACCTGTCTTAACTTTAGTGCCGTCAATTAGGTCTGCTTTTTCAACGATTCCAACACAGAAACCTGCTAAGTCGTAGTCACCTTTTGGATACATTCCTGGCATTTCAGCCGTTTCACCACCAATCAGTGCGCAACCGGATTGAAGACAACCTTCACCGATGCCTTTTACAACATCGGTTGCAACGTCAATATCAAGTTTACCTGTTGCATAGTAGTCTAGGAAGAATAGTGGCTCTGCACCTTGAACAATTAGATCGTTAACGCACATTGCAACTAAGTCGATACCTACTTGGTCATGTTTGCCGCTGTCAATGGCTAGACGTAATTTTGTTCCAACACCATCGGTACCCGAAACCAAAACTGGGTTCTTGTATTTGTCCATTGGCAGTTCAAATAACGCACCAAAACCACCTAAAGAAGCGCTTACTTCAGGGCGAGCCGTTGCTTTTGCAATGGGTTTAATCGCATTTACTAAATCAGTTCCAGCGTCAATATCTACACCAGCGTCTTTATAGCTGATAGGAGTGTTGTTTGTTGTCATAACGTCTTTTGTTCCAGTTTAAGGCTGTGTTTAATGCAAATAGGGCGTAATAGAGGCTAAAATCCCTGCTTTTGGAATCTGGTGAAAAACCCTAGAAAAGTCTCTACCAGTACACAAAAAATATTATGATATTGTAACGAAAATTTTAGAGTCAGATATGAGAAGTTTTATCCTATTCGTAACGATTTTGAGTTTTGTGGTGATGAAACCGCTTTATGCAGGTCAGACCAACTCAAATTCGTTCGCATTATTTACCATTGTCGAGACCTTTGATCCGGAAGTTTCTGAATCGGGCAAAGTGATGCAGAAACCTGATTTGGATTCTAAAATTCAAAAAGGCATGCGTGATCTATTGGTTCGTTTAACCGGTGATCATGCAATTTTGACTTCGGCAGAAGGTGAAAGCTTTATTAAAGGTGCAAAATCTTGGTTAAGTACCTATCATTTTGATGCTCGTAAAGAGGATGGTGTCACCATTGGTCAAAATTTGGTGTTAGATTTTGACCGTCAACGTTTGTTAAAAGCTTTCCAAGCCGCACAAATTCAAATTTGGCCAAAATCAGAACGTCCAGCAACGATGTTGATGGGAAGTTATTTGGAAGCGGGCAGCTTATTAAAATTGAATGCTGAAATCCTAGGTTATCGTCCAGATATTGACTATCGCTATTATCCGACATTATTAGCCTTGCCGTACCGTGTCGCCGATGATGTGGATTCATGGGTTTATCCTGTGGGCAGTTCGCAGGTATCGGCTAAGATGAGTCAACGTATTCAAGAGATGTTGATTCAATCAGGTCAAGATTATCTATTGAGTTTTCAAGCAGAACAAAACCCAGGGCAAATGATCAAGCTGTATTGGAGACTGTTTGATAAATCTGGCAATGCCCTGGGTTCAGCTAAAATTGAAGGCAAAAAACTTCAGCCGTTAATGCAGACAATGTTTAATCGCATGATTGGTGCTTACTCTTATTCATACCGTCAGAGTGCGGGTGTTTTGAATGTGGCCAATGTGATGGTTGATCAATTAACCAGTGCACAGCAGTTGATTGAAGTAGAGGCCTATTTAAAATCACAGAAACCAACGGTCCATCAAGTATTCTTACAAGAGATGGTGGGTGCTCAAGCGAATTTTGAGGTGATTTACCAAGGTCGGTATACTGATTTCTTAAGCGTTGTTACCAGTATTGAAAGTAGTGTTTTGGTTGATGAAAGTGCGATAACAGGTGAAATTAATCTACGTTTAAAAGGATTGGGCATTTTGCCAGAAACTCAATTAATTGATTTATCGAAAGAATTTGAAGGGCTTAAAGCACAAGATTCTACGGTTGTTAAAGAACAACAAGGACAATAAGTGTTTGTACAATTACCTTTAAAAATAGGTTTACGCGACGATGCGTGTTTTGAAACCTTTGTTACCGAGCAAGAGTCTTTAGCTGTTGCTTTGAACGCATTGCAATCGGCATTAAAAAACCCGAGTGGTAATGCTTTTTATTTATATGCCGAAAGTGGTGCGGGTAAAACCCACCTTTTACAGGCGGCGTGCCGTTACGTGACTGAAAAAGGTCAAGCCAGTGTCTATCTGCCAATGAAAGATGAAGGTTTGCCATTGGTACCGGATGTATTGACGGGACTAGAGCAGATGCCATTAGTCTGTTTAGACGATATGGAAGATATAATTGGTAATAAAAAGTGGGAAGTCGCTTTAGCTAACTTACTCACTAAGTCCAGTGTGCAAGGCCATAACGTGATTTTAGCGGGTGAAATTTCAGTGGTTGATTGGTCATTAATCACCCCGGAATTAACGAAAGCGTTAATGACCGTTTTGCCAATTAAGCTGATTGCACTGCATGAAAAAGAAGAGGTGATTATTGCCCTACAACGACATGCTGATCGTTTAGGTTTTGAACTGCCTATGGATGTGGGAAATTATTTGGTTAAACAGTTCTCGAGTGATCTTCAAGAGCTGTTAGCCGTATTAAAAATGCTTGAACAAGCGACCTTAGTCGAAAAACGTCGCTTAACCCTGCCTTTTGTTAAAAAGGTTTTGGGACATCAGTAATTACAGAACATAAAATAGAACTCAGCAGGCCTGCTGAGTTGTGAATTTTAGATAAAAGGATTTATTCGATGACATATTTTAGCTTACAAACACTCTTTCAATTTAAGCGAACGTTGCAGGTATTTGCCCTGTTGATGACATTTGGTTTATCAAGCTCTGCATTTGCGGAACCGCCTAAAGATCCAATTAAACTTACGGATTTAGACGGTAATGAAAGCTTACTATCGGATTACAAAGGTAAGTGGGTCATACTAAATTTATGGGCGACTTGGTGTCCACCGTGTCTGGTTGAGATTCCAGACCTTGTTATGTTTCATGAAGCCCATCACGATAAAGATGCGGTGGTGATTGGCGTTAACTATGAAGATAATGATCCCGCTAAAGTGAAAGCCTTTGCCGAGTCGCAAATGATTAACTACCCAGTGGTGCGTTTTGAAGGTAAGCCAGATGGTACAACCTCTCCGTTAGGTAAGTTACAAGGGTTACCAACCACCTATATGGTGGCACCTGATGGAACAGTTGTGGCGGCTAGAACGGGGATGGTTGACCAGAAAATGTTAGAAGACTTTATGAAACGTTATGAAGAGATGAAAAAGTAGTTCTTTAAAAAAATATAATCAAGTAGTCACCAGCAAGAGTGACACGGGTTAGGAAGGATATAAAATGAAAAAGTGGTTAGTTGGCAGTGTATTGGCAGTTGTGAGCTTATTTAGCTCTGTTGCTTGGTCGGAACAAGGTGCGTTTTTTGATGAAACCTTTGGTAACTTTCAAGAAGAGCTAGAAACTGCGGTTGATGAGGGCAAGAGAGGCATATTTGTGTTTTTTCACATGGACGAATGCCCATTTTGTGATCGTATGAAAACGACGATTATGACTGAACCTGATGTGATCTCGCTTTTTAAAGACAACTTCTTAACGTTTCAGGTCGATATTGAAGGCAGTAACGAAGTCACTGACTTTGACGGTACGGTTTCAACTTCGCAGCAGATGTCAGAGAAAAAATATCGTGTACGTGCGACACCCGTAATGATGATCTTTGATCTGCAAGGTAAGCCACTATTAAAGTACACAGGGCCAACTCGTACTAAACAAGAGTTTAAGTGGTTGGCTAGTTACGTCATAGATGGCGTCTATAAAGAGATGGCGTTTACGAAATACAAACGCCAGCAAAAACGTGCTTTAAGAGAGTGATGAGCATGGTTTCTTTTCCTCAAAGACCGAGATTGTGGTTAGCATGTACGGCACTAGGGTTGTGGACGGTAACGAACAGTGTCTTTGCCACTGTGGATAAGGTTGTTTCTCAGACAGCCGAACTGCCTAACCCTCTTACCTTGGAATATGTGCTCTCTTTACCATTAGATCAACATCCAGAACTACAACTTCAGCAAGCCAAGGTCAGCCAACTCCAATCTCAGCAGGCTTTACAGAGTTCACAAGATAAAACGCAACTGAATCTAGTTGGTCGTTTAGGTTGGCGTGAATATGCAAAAGAGACCGAAGACTTTCACCTCGCTGCCATTCATGCCAGTCACCGTTTGTATGATTTTGGTCAAAACAGTGCGTTAACCGAATCATTAAAGGCCAAACAGCAAGCTTTAAAAGTTCTGAACTTAGAGTCGAAAAAACAACTGAAACTGCAAATCATGCAGGCGTTTTTCAATGTGTTGTTAGCAGACTTTCAATATCGAATTGATAATGAAGCGATGGCGGTGGCCTATGTCGGGTTGGATAAGGCCAAAGATCGTTTAGAGTTACAACGTATTTCTGATGTAGACTATCTGGCGATGGAAACGGATTATGAAAAGGTTCGGGTTAAACGGATGCGTGCTGAATATAACCAGCTACAAACCCGTTTGGCTTTGGCCAACTTAATGGGTTTGCCAGATACTCGACCAGATGAGTTGAAACTACCGAAGCTAAAACCCTTTAAAAAACGTGATATAAAAGCCTTAAAGCTAGAAGCGTTGCAACAGCAAGTGATGGCTAACAACCCACCCATTCAAGCCTTAAAACAGCAAGTTCAAGCAGCACGGTTTGAGTTGGAAAGTAACCAAGCGGAAGGCAAACCTACTTTGACTTTAGATGCTTGGGCAGGGCAATTATCTAGTTACCCAGAAATTCGTGATGGTCATTGGAAGCTTGGTTTATTGGTTGATGTGCCGCTTTATGGTGGTTCAACCGATGCCAAAGTCAGCCAAACGAAAGCGACTATTCAAGCCCTAAAAGCTCAAATTAAGTTAACTGAACAAGCTTTAAGGGATCAGGTGGCGGATCTGTATTTTCAGTTGAAGATGTTAAATGCAGAAAAATCACAAAACCAAGTGTTTGGTGATTATGCGGATCTATATTTGGATTACAGTCGTGCGTTATATGAGAATGAAAGTGCGACTGACTTGGGCGATGCGATGGTGCGTTTGTCTCAAGCCAATTACGATCAGATTACTTGGGAATTTAAGCAAGCGTTGCTGTGGTCAAAATTGGATCTATTGATGGCAAAACCGATTCTGGGCCAACAGATAAACTCATCATCTGAACAAGTGAAATAAGGAAAATCCATTATGTTAACGAACATTAAATTTAAGCGGTTTAATTCATGGATGATCAAGTTGGTATTAGCCAGTGTTTTTACTGTTTCTTCTGGTATTGCGAGTGCGGATAAAGTATCGATTGGTGCTTTGGTGGCAGGCCAGGTCACCCAAGTTTATGTTGAAGAAGGCCAAACAGTAAAAGCAGGGACCTTATTACTGGAAATTGATGCTCAGGCACACCATGCTAAGATCGCTTTCTTAAAAGCTGAGGTTGCTTTACAGCAAGCGATCTATAGCGATGCTAAAGTGGAACTGGAGCAAGCACTAGACTTGTTTGATCGTACTGTGACCTCTAAACGTACCTTAGACTCGGCACAATTACAGCATGATGTGGCGTTATCGGCATTAAATAAAGCCAAAGCGCAATTAAAGATTGAACAGGCCTGGTCAAAATATTATCGAATTAAATCACCGATTAGCGGTAAAGTTGAGAAGATCCACGCACCTTTAGGTTCGACCGTATTTAAGGAAAATAGTCCGCTAATTGATCTACAATAGCGAGATAGTTAGAAACCTATCCAAGAATTAAAAGAGAGAGTTATATGTTATCGAACCGTATTGAATATGGCCTAAAATATTGGCGTTTGGCGATTCATTTAGTTTTTAAAACTAAACACTTTGGTGTCAATAACCTTTGGTGGGCAGCGCAGCCGTCCGCGATTGGTTGGCATTGGTATCAAATTCTTTGGGGTACGCTGACAATTCTTCCGATTGTACGAAACTACCAATCACTTAAAGTGCGTAGCTGTTTAGGTTGGCTGCCTGAGTCGGAATGTTTGGCTTTAGGTTTTAAACCCAAGTCGTAATATTGTGTCTATTAAGACTGAACAGGTCTGTCTAAGATGATTCAACTCGATCTTGAACAACGTCAATCTTCTCGATTCTCCAGACCTTTTTTGGTCACGGATCATGAAGACGAAGCATTTGAACTGCCGTTTCAAGGTCACGATGTTAATTTGACTGGATTGAGTTTTTGGGTAGAAGGCGCAGATCTGTTTATCCCCAATCAGCAGGTTAGTTTACGAATTAAGAACCTCAAAAATGATGAAATCTACTGCCTTGAAGGGGTGGAAGTGGTTCACCAACGAGAAGAAGGCGGCAAAATTCTTTGCGGTTGTCATATTGCTCAAGTCACCAGTTCACAGCTTTTAGCTCATCACAGAATTGTGATGAGTGATCGTAAAAGTGCCGAAGCTTCTCTACAAAACAGTCAAATATCCGAATTCAATTTTATTGAAGAGGGGTCACCGCTTTCGAATGATCAAGGTGATTATCAAGAAGCGAGCATGGCATTGAATCTAGCGGTGTCAGAATTACAGTCAGGTCGCCAATTAGGTAAAAGTTTATTGATTGAGATGAAGAACAGTTTGAGTCAGCTAGAAGAGGGGCAACTTAAAAATGAGTTAGCTGGTCTGTTTGAAGAGTTCGGTTCGGCTTATTCAGCGATGACCGAAACCACTTTAGCTTTAGGTATGTTGGCAAAACTGTTAGCACACACCCCCAATGCATCGTCTGATAAACAGGCTTGGAAAACCATGGTGGCTGATTTCGAAAGTCGCTTCTTAACCGAAGAACAGCAGATTGCTTACGATTTTATGCATCAAGGCTTGTCAGCCGAAGAGGCGATTCAACAGGCTGAAAAGTTTCTAATTGAATCAAACTGATTTTGATATTTACATTTTAATTTAACCAGGCCTGGTTAGTTCTAGTTACAGTTTCTGCAAAAACCATTTCTTGGCTATATTGGCCGCTAAATCTAATGTACCTGGTTCTTCAAAAAGATGCGTTGCGCCATTGATAACGGTTAATTCGCAAGGTGCTTGCATCGCTTTTTGCGCCATCTGATTCAATTTCAATACATCATGATCTAAGCCGCCGACAATAAGTAAGGTCGGGGCGGCTACTTCAATTAAAGCAGGCATCGATAAATCAGGTCGTCCACCTCTGGACACGACACATTTCACTGCTTTAGGGCGCGCTTGAGCAGCAATCAGAGCGGCGGCAGCACCTGTACTGGCACCAAATAAGCCAATTGGTAGAAACTTGGTTTCCGGCTGTTGTGTTATCCAGTCAATGGCGGCAATCGTACGACGACTAAGAAGATCAATATCAAAACGATACTCTCGCGTTTGCAGATCAACTTGATTTTCTTGTTCTGTCAATAGGTCAAACAGTAAAGTAGCCAGGCCTGCTTGGTTTAAAAGATCCGCTACGTATTGATTTCTTGGACTAAATCGACTGCTACCACTACCATGCACAAACAGAACTAGCCCTGTTGCCCCCTCTGGAATATGAAGATCACCTTCCAGTTCAGCATCAGCTGTTGGAATGTGGACGGTGCTAATAAGAGTAAGCGGTTTGTTTAAGTCGGTATTCATTGTTGCCAGGCCTGCTGTAATTGAGTTTTGACTTCGTTGTCACTTACTTGTGAGAAAATTTCATACCATTGACCAATAGATGAAAAGTTATGAGGTTGAAATGGACAAATGACCCGATCAACTTTTGTTTTTAGTTCGCGAATCGTTTCAGGGGGTGCCACTGGCACAGCAACAGTAATAGAAGCGGGTTGTTGAGCTTGAATTGCTTCAATCGCCGCTTTCATGGTTGACCCCGTTGCCAAACCATCGTCCACAATGATGATGTTCTGATGAGTTAAGTTTGGATTAGGGCGCTGTCCTCGGTAGGCCTGTTCACGGCGTTTGAGTTCGGTACGTTCTTTAGTTTCTACGGCTGAAATGTCATCTTCTTTGATACGGTAAGCACGAAGTACCTGCTGATTCAGCACCCTTATTCCACCGCTGGCAATCGCCCCCATCGCCAACTCTGGGAATTGAGGTGTCCCCAGTTTTCTAACCAGTAATAGATCTAAAGGGGCATTTAACGCTTGAGCAATCTCATACGCTACGGGCACACCACCACGAGGCAAGGCTAAGACAATAGGACTCTTAAGGCTAGATTCAGCCTGTAATAATTTAGCTAGCCATTGTCCAGCTATTTTGCGATTTGGAATCGGTAATTGCATCTGACTTTTCCTTTTTGAGGGTGGAATGTCATGAATTTAAATATGGTAATTACAGAATAAAGCAGTAGGGGAGGTGTTTCAATGTCCGAATAGCATCGAATTCTAGGAATCGTATTATTTATTGATTTTAAACAATAAATAATACAAACGTTTAGCTTTGGTACATCGGTTTTTCGTCATTTAGGTTTAACCAGCCTTTGATGACTCGGTAGATAAGCCAAATGGCGGTTGCAATTAAAATAAAGTAACCGATTCCGATCATGCTGGTCAGGATGCCGATAAAAGACCACAACAGTCCAAACCAGAAAGTACGAATCTGCCATCTGAAATGCGAAGCCACCCAAGTGTTTTGCACATCGTCTTTTTTAATGTAGTTGATGATTAACCCGATAAGGGCGGTCACTACCGTAAAAAACGACAAGGCCTGAAGGATATAAACCACTAAGGCGATGTTTTTGGCTTTTTGATCTGCGGATTCCATTTTAATCTCCCAGCAAGTTTGTTTTTAATTAAACAGGTTACTTGTTACGTTTGTAGCGAGCACGACGCTCTTTTTTCTTCTGTTCACGCTCTTTTTTCTTCTCTTCTTTGGCTTGGCGTTGAATCTCAACCACTTTCATCTCCTCTTCAATCATTTGTGGGGTTTCTAAGCTCATGCCATTGCCTAAGATTTTATCGCGGAATTCCACCACTAAAATACGAGAGATTTTATCTAAATCTACCATGCCACCAGAGCGCAAACAACCGCGTGCACGACCAATGGTTTCTAAAAACTCTAAATCGGTGCGTGGCAGTTCATCCAGGTTAAAGCGCTTTTTCAACTCTTCAGGATAGGCCTGCATAAAGTATTCCGCTGCGTAAGAGGCAATGTCTGGTAGTTCAAAGGCTGTTTCTTTAATGCCTCCGGTAATGGCTAAACGGTAACCACTGTTTTCGTTTTCGATATTTGGCCACAACATTCCCGGGGTATCAATCAGAGTGATGTTCTCTTCGAGTTTGATACGTTGCTGCTGTTTGGTTACCGCAGGTTCATTTCCAGTTTTGGCAATGGTACGGCCAGTAATGTTATTGATTAAAGTCGATTTACCGACGTTAGGAATTCCGATAATCAAGGCGTGAATGGTCTTAACCGATTTCACTTTTTCAGGGGCCGATTTACGAATCATGCTAAGAATTTGTTCCCGTTTATCGGACTGCTGGGCATTAAACGCTAAGGTTTTAACACTCTTCTCTTGTTCAAGGTAGTCTTGCCACATTTGAGTAATTTCAGGATCAGCCAAATCGGTTTTATTCAGAATCTTAATGGTTGGTTTGTCTTGACGAATTTGTTCAACCAATGGGTTTTGACTACTAAAAGGAATGCGTGCATCCAGCACCTCAATAAAGACGTCGATCTGGTTAAAGATCTCTTTTACTTCTTTCTGGGCTTTGTGCATGTGCCCCGGATACCATTGAATGCCCATTGTCAGCTCCTAACCGTCTTAAATTTGAATAGAGAAGATTATAGCGTTTTACAGCATTTAATGAGTTCAAATCTTAATTTGCAGGCTTTTAGAAACTGAACAGGCCTGGTCAGAATCTTTTTTGAAAGATTAGAAAGGTTTATTGAATGGATAGAAAGCCAAAAAAAGATTGAGAAGATAATTGGCGTAACAGACTTACGCCTATGTTTAAAGCGAATCTTTTATTGTGGATCAAGTGACAGTGGCGCTTTCTCAATTCCAGGAATGCCGATTGGCCCAGGAAGGTCAGGAATTGCACAACCGGTGACAGCCAGAGCAATAAATACAGATAACGTTAAAGCGATGAAATTTTTCATATTGATTTCTCCTTAGTTGTGGGCATTATAACTAAATTTTAATTATGACGATCTAGCTTATTGTTTTATAAGCTATTGCTTGTATTTTAGTTGGCAGCAAGGTTTCCAGTTCTCGATAAAAGCGGACCATCTGTTTGTTATCTCAGTGCTTATGAATAGGTTAAAATAGCGCCAATAATTTTATAGGTGAGAAAAATCATGGCAGGATCACTATTTGATCAGCTGAAAAAGTCCGGTTTGGTAAATGAGCAGCAAGCTAAAAAAGCCAAACGAGAAAAGTATCAGCAAACCAAAAAAAGCAAAGGCAAAAAGGGCGGCCAAGCTGTTAATAATGAAGCTGCGGAATTGGCAGCCAAAGCCGCACAGGAAAAAGCCGAAAAAGATCGTCAGTTAAACCTTGAACGAAAACAGCAACAAGAAAAGAGAGCCCTGCAAGCTGAGGTTTTGCAAATCATCAAGACTAATCAAGTTACTAACTTTAAAGGTGATATTGCTTATAATTTTGCTGATGGCGAGGCCGTTAAAACGCTTTATGTAAATAGAAAGACCCAAAAGAGTTTGATTGCTGAGACGCTTAGAATCGCACGCTTTAATGGTGGGTATGCATTGATCTCAATTGAAGCTGCAGAGAAAGTTGAACAGCGTGATAAAGACGTGTTGATTCCATTGGTAGGTGAAGATGATTCCATCTCTAAAGAAGATCAAGACTATTATGCGCAGTTTGAAATCCCAGATGATCTAGTTTGGTAAATTTAAGTTCGTCATTGTTAGCAATTAAAATAGAACAATTTTTTATGTTTCTAATAATGCGAAATTGAGGCGGTATATTTTAAGTTAAGGCTTTCAGCGACACTTAGAATGGTCACTTGTCCGTTAATAATAATCAGCCATGTAGAAAATATGGATCATTTAGCAAGGTACTTTTGTATCCTTTATTGGCTAAATTCAAAACATAAAGCAGCGTTGAATTATTTAATGTTAAGGTAGATGTTCTGGGCACTGCGTCAGGCATATTAGCAACGCAGTTAGTTTTTTAATATCATCTTATTTCCTCTCCTAAAAAATGAATTATACCTAAGTTGTGTTTTAGACGATTATTCCAGAATTGTTAAGATAATTCACTGTCTTGAATTCACTCCTATCACACTCATTTCTATTTTAGATTTGAAATCACCCTTATGGGTGATGTTAGTACGTACTAGTAGTGGTATTCTGAGTATAGTTGATATCCATATAAGGAGAAAGTTATGAAAGTACGTAAGTTTTTGATGCTTGCAGCATCTGTTGGTTTAGTTTTTGGAATCTTATCTGGATGTGGAGGGGGAGGTGGCAGCAGCAGTAGTAGTAGTAGTGATCCTGTCACACAAGTTGAAGTAGAGTATAAAAGTGAGTATTTTAATAATGATGGTTATTTTAATGCTGTAACTCATTCTGTTGACCAAACTACAGCATCTTTAGTACAGGCTATCTATGCGATTAACACCTTTTTGTATACAGATCCAGAAGTAACCCCTTATGAGACTTTTATTCAAAGAAAAGTGGATGTAGATAAAGCACTTGATGTGCTCATAACTTTTTCAGAAGAAACATTATTAATCGCTGAGAGTGTTGACGATAATTATAACGATTACATTGAACAAAAAGCGCTTCTTAGAGTGCTCACTCCTGAAGATGTTGATGCAATAACAAATAGTGGCAATCCGATGAAACCCATTGCTACATTGATGGAAGCATTAAATGTAAATGCAAAAACAGCTAAAAAAATACTTGATGATGCTATGAACGATCTCTCGTCTAATTATCAAGCTGATGCGGCCTGGTACGATACCGCTGCACGAACAGCAGAGTTAGTAAAAAATACTGCAGACCTTGCTTTAGTGGTTGGGGGAACATTAATGAGTGGTGGCGCGGCAGTTATTGGTGAAACAGCTTTAATTAGTAGTACGACTGCCGCGGTAGCGGTAATAACGGGTTTGGATGCATCTATAAAAGTTGCACAATCTGGTGTGGAGTTGGCGGTATCTCAGGATATAGATATTGAAGGTAGTAATATTGGGTATGTGGCATCTCTAGCATCTTCAATTAGTGAGATAGTGGGCATAAAAGATTTCATACATAGTGAAAGTTTGTTTGACAATATAATTTATCTGATTAGAAATAATATAGATTCAGAGCAAGATATAGAAATCAATTTTGATTCTGAATCTGTAACGATATCAGAAGATGTGGAAGCCTTACTGCTTGCCATAAAAAATAATCCACCATTATATTCAGCATTTGTTGGAAGCTATTTTATGGCTGATGGTTCCAAAGTAGAAGTAGATAAAATAGATGCAACGATTCAAAGACTATTAGAAAAATTAGACGATGCAAATAAAATAGATGAAGTAAAAAAATTCACTCTTTCTTGTGATTCAGATCAAAAAGTTCTAGATGGTACATGTGTTGATAAAACCTGTTTAAATGACGTTTATAACTGTCCTTTATGTCAAGATGACGAAGAACTGAGATTTAACGAAGATGGAAGTGGATATTGTACAGCCATTGCTTGTGAGCCAATAAGATGTTGTGCTGCGCTACCAAAAGCATGTGAGTCTTGGTGTACAACAGCAGATGATATCTGTGAAGAAAATCCCACTGCAATTGATGTAGGAATAAATGTAGATATTGATATTCCTGGTTATGTTGGTGCTTTTACTCCAGTACTAGAAGCTACTCGTTTTGTAGTCGAGGATGGGGAACCTGGGATTGTTGCGATGTCTTCTCAAAATGTAGATGAAGCAGATATGCTACTAATGAGATTTGGCTCAATTCTTGAGCCTGGAAAAACATATACAATCGTTAGACCTGAAGAGGGTCCTCCGGCATGGGTAGGTTTCGACTCACCGCAGCTGGTGGTTTTAGATGATGATGGCGAAAGTGACAAAATAGGGTTTGTCTCTGTATCTGGTAGTTTGACTATAGAAAAATTTGGAACATCAGTTGGTGATGAAATTAGTGGCAGTTTTGATGTTGGGGTTGAAGATTATTATGAAGGGACAGGTATAACAGGTAATATATCTGGAACTTTTAGTGGTGTCATTGAAGAGGAGTTTATCACCCAATAAATACTTAACTGTGTGATTCATAGAGATCGTTT
>JAYENR010000067.1:0-3124 GCA_034722175.1 Pseudomonadota bacterium
ATGAACAGGATCTATTGCCATCAGAAGCGGTGACGGTTGTGCTATCTGAAAACGGCTGGGTACGTGCTGCAAAAGGCCATGATGTAGACGGCTTAACGTTGGGTTATAAGTCGGGTGATGCATTTTGCAGTCAGGCGGGGGGGCAAAGTCGTCAAAACGCACTGTTTTTGGACGATACAGGAAAAGCTTATGCCTTGGCGGCACACAGTTTGCCGTCAGCCCGAAGTCATGGAGAGCCTTTGACGGGTCGTTTAAATCCACCTGCTGGTGCCAGCTTTAAACATGTTTTATTAGGTCAGCCTGAAGAGACGGTTATTTTGGCCTCATCGGCTGGTTTCGGCTTTATCACTAAGTTATCAAGTCTGCACTCTAAAGGTAAAGCAGGGAAAGGGATTATCACTTTGCCAGATAGGTCATCGGTACTCAAGCCGGTCAGAGTTAAAACAGATGATTGGGTCATTGTGGTCACGAACGAGCCACAAATGTTGGTTTTTAAAGCGGAAGAGTTGCCGACCTTGGCAAAAGGAAAAGGCAATAAATTGATACAGATGCCAAAAGGACAGCAAGTGAATGCCGTATTTGCCTTTGCACCTGGCAGTAAGTTGACACTGGTAGCGGGCAAGTATGAAAAAGTGTTTGGGCCGACTGCCATCGAAGAAGCACTGTCTACACGTGCTAAACGCGGGATCGGATTACCTCGCACCTTGAAAAAAGTGACGGATATTAAGCTCACTCCGTAATTCATTGATAAGTCGTTAATATTTGGTATTGATTTTGCTTTTACAGACAGTGGCGCGATTTTTTAGCCGTTCAATACCGAATTTACTCTGTGTTTAGCAAAGTGGTTTGAACGTTTGATCGTCATCTATTTTATATAAAGAGGTTTTTGTTGGAGTTAATACTCGTTCAAAGCCCTCATTTAAAGTGATTAATTATGTATGCAAAACCAGTCGGCATCATCATAGTTCTACTTAGTTTTTTAGGCGGGTTTGTCCTTATGGGTGGATCCCTCGCGTCTTTGTGGCATCCATCTGAGTTAGTGGTGATTTTAGGGATCTCTTTGGGGGCGTTTTTAGCTTCCACACCATCCTATATCTGGATGAGAACCATGAAATATTTAGGGCGATTTTTTGCTGGTGAACGTGTCAATAAAGAGTTGTATTCTGAAACATTAGCTCTGCTTGAAGAGTTGGCACGTTTATCACGTTCTTCTGGAATGTTAGCCTTAGAGAAACACATTGTGAGTCCAGAAAATAGTCCGATTTTTATGCACTATTCAAAGGTGCTGAAACATCAGGACTTACGTAAATTTATTGTCGATAACTTTAATTACCTATTATTGAATCCACCCGCGAGTCTTAATTTTAGACATCACTTAGAAAATCAAGTTGATGATATCTACTCTTCAATGATGGAAGTGCCTAAAGCGGCCGGTAAGGTGGCAGATTGGTTGCCAGGTTTTGGTATTGTGGCGGCAGTCTTGGGGGTGATTATTACCATGGAGTTACTCGGTGGTGATATGGATGTCGCTAAAATCGGTACGGCAATTGGTGCGGCACTAGTAGGAACTTTAACAGGGGTCTTTTTTGCTTTTGCCGTGATTGCTCCGTTTGTGCATGCGGTTGAAGTGATGATTCGTCAAGACCGTTCTCTGTTTGAAATGACCGCTTCCTTTTTAGAGGCTTATTCAAATGGTGTTTCGCCTAACCTTGCGGTTGAAGTTGGGCGTCAGCGTGTGCCGCCAGAGTTTGAGATTCCACGTGAAGATGGTGAGTAAGCAGTGATAGAACTATATCAGTTAATAATCGAGAGCATAAGCTAATGGCACGCGGTCATGATGATGGAGGTGCCCACGGAGGCTCGTGGAAGATTGCTTTAGCCGATTTGATGACTGTGTTGATGGTTTTCTTTTTGGTGATGTGGTTGATGGCGGTGGTTGAGCCTGAAAAACGCCAAGCATTTGTTGATGGTATTACTGGAGAGGGTCAAAAAGCAGACTCGACGGAGTCTGTGATAGAGATTGAAGCAAAAGAAGCAGGGAGTGAATTAGATCCCTTGGATCTTAAGCCGGTTGCAAGTGTAGAAGAGATTGAAGAGGTCTTGAAAAATGTTAATCCGAAAGATATTGATATTCAAGATGGACCGACCCACTTAACGATTACTTTAAAGTCAGATAGCTTCTTTGAGAGTGGTCGAGCGAATATCAGTGAAAAAACTCGTGAAGATCTAGAGATGTTAGGTGAAAGTTTAGCGGGGCGAGGTCAGAAGATGGTGATCGCAGGTTTTACCGATAATATTCCAATCAGTAATTTCCAGTTTCCATCTAACTGGGAGTTATCTGCGGCAAGAGCGGCAACGGTTGCACGTACCTTTATCTATATGGGATTAGACCAGCGTTTAGTTAAGATTGAAGGTAATGCGGATAATGAAGAGGTTGTACCTAACGATTCCGCTTACAGTCGTGCGTTAAATCGTCGAGTGATTATTACGATTGATAAAACACAAACTGTCTTAGAAACAAATTAGTTTTTTATAACGGCTCACTACTAACCGCAGTGAACGCAGTCTTCGTCTTTCTTAAGATTTAAAGTGCGTATATGCATGCTATAGGCATCCACAATCATCAGTTTTCCGGTTAAGGTCGGTAACTTCAATAGGGCTTTGATTGCTTCAATTGCTTGCATACTGCCGATCATCCCAACCACCGGTGAAAGTACACCATTCATCCCACAGGTCAGCTCTTGACCGCTCTCTTCTTTATATAAGCACTGATAACAAGGACTGTTTTCTTGCCTGAAGTCGTAAGTTGTCAACTGACCTTCCATACGAATCGCTGCGCCTGAAATGAGTGGTTTTTTAGCTTTATGGCAAGCTCGATTTAACATGAAACGAGTGGCAAAGTTATCGGTGCAATCTAAAACCACATCGGCTTGGTTGACTAGCGCTTGAACAGCTTGTTCATCTAACTTTTGATCAATCGTTTCAATGGTGATGTGTTGATTCAGAGCAGTCAGGTTCTGTTTAGCTGAGTCCACTTTTAATTGACCGATATTGGCTTCTCGATGTACGATTTGACGCTGCAAATTAGAATCATCAACCTCATCAAAATCCACTAAAGTCAGCT
>JAYENR010000068.1:0-3115 GCA_034722175.1 Pseudomonadota bacterium
GCCGCAGTGGTTAAAATTTTGATTTGAGCAGGATTGGTGCTTACGCTGTTGTTTTTTGGTGCGTTGAGTAGTTTTTCTTAGGTGAGTGACAAAAAAGAACGTTGTTTTATGACAAATTGAAATATTATTTTAATATTAAGGGTGTATATTTGCGGCAAATTTAAATATAAGAGTCCTTTGCATAAGATATTTAGCCGATAAAAATGTTTAAAATTTTTTTCGTCTTTTATTTTTGTGCAAAAGTCTTAACTTTTGAAAGAAAGCGTCAACTAGGTTTTATAACTATGAGCAGTCATGCACAACAAGCATTAGATAAAGCGTTAAAAGGACCCGCGTTTGAAAAACGTGTTAAACGTCGTAACGCTAAAGATAAAGCGTCCACTTTTGGGATTAGTATAGGTGGGGTCGGTGTTATTTTATCGGTCTTACTTATTATGTTTTTCTTGCTGTATGTGGTGTTACCACTTTTTATACCAGCAACAGTAGAAAAGCATAATCAATACGCGTTACCAGGGTCATCTTCAGAAAATACGCTCTATTATGGTGTGGACGAATATCAAGAAACTGCGTTGCGTTTTACTGAGTCAGGTAAGTTGTATGGTTTTGATGTCACCAATGGTCAAATCTTAAATGAAGAGATGCTGCCTCTAAATGGTGAGCAGATTAGTAGCTTTAGCATTGTCTCTGATGTGACGGATACGGTGGCATTTGGTTTGACTGATGGGAGCGTATTAATCGCTAAATACGGTTATGACGTGAGTTACCCTAATGATGTGCGCACCATCACCCCTAAAATTGAGTTCCCTTATGGTGAAGAGCCTGTGGAGCTCGCCTCTTCTGCATTAAAGTATTTAAGTGTTAAAGAGAATGATTCTGATGTGGTCATGGCTTACCAGTTAGCAGGCTCTAAACAAGTACAGATCAAGCAGTTCACTAAAGAGGAGTCGATGTTGTCTGACACGATTACTTTAGAAGCCGGCTATGAAGGTGAGTTTGCCAGTACCAATACCACTGATTGGTTAATGTTAGATGCAAGTTTACGTAACTTATATGTGATCTCTAAAGAGGGGGTGACGGACTATTACGACTTAAGTGATATTGAAAACCCTACGCAAGTCCAGCATGTCAGCATGCTAGATGCGGGTGAAGAACTCACCACTGTTCGTTTTTTATTGGGTGACTATTCATTAATGTTAGGAACCAATAAAGGGAATATCATTCAGTGGTTCCCTGTTCGTGATACAAATAACGATTTTGCTCTGCATGAGATTCGTAAGTTCAATGCCGGCGATGCGCCGATTCAAAATATTGCGGTAGAAAAGGCGCGTAAAGGCTTTGCAACCACCGATACTGCCGGTCAATTCAACCTATATCACTCAACAGCCGAAAGACACTTAAACAGTTCTAAAGCTGCTGATGGCAGTGCTGGATTCTTAGTATTGTCAAACCGTGCTAATGGCGCTTTAGTCGAAACGGCTGATGGCCAGATGGTGCACTATATGATTGATAATCAGCACCCTGATGTGTCGTTCTCAAGTTTATGGGGCAAGGTTTGGTACGAAGGTTATTCGGAACCTGATTATGTTTGGCAGTCGTCTTCTGCAGATTCTGATTTTGAACCTAAGTTCTCAATGACTCCGTTAACGTTCGGAACCATTAAGGCGGCGATGTACTCGATGCTGTTTGCAGTGCCGATTGCCGTATTAGCGGCGATCTTTACGGCGTTCTTTATGGACAGTAAAACTCGTCAGTGGATCAAGCCTTCGGTTGAGCTAATTGAAGCGTTACCAACGGTTATTTTAGGGTTCTTAGCAGGCCTGTGGTTAGCCCCTTATATGGAAGCCAATTTACCTGGATTCTTTTCAATGCTCATTGTTATACCCGTTGGCGTCATTCTTTTTGGATTCGCTTGGTCGCGACTACCGGAAAATATTCGTTTAATGGTCTCCGTTGGAAGACGAGCTGTGCTGATGATTCCAGTGATTATTTTCCTAGGTTGGATTGCGATGGTGTTAAGCACACCAATTGAAAATGCGATGTTTAATGGGGATATGCGTCACTGGTTAACCTTCTCTGCCGGGATTGACTTTGACCAACGTAACGCGATGGTCATTGGATTTGCAATGGGCTTTGCGTTGATTCCAACGATTTTCTCGGTCACTGAAGATGCGATCTATAACGTGCCAAGTTATTTGGTGAACGGTTCGTTAGCACTGGGTGCGAGCGGATGGCAGACTTTGGTTGGTGTTGTGTTACCCACTGCGAGTCCTGGTATCTTCTCTGCGATTATGCTTGGCTTTGGTCGTGGTGTCGGTGAAACCATGATTGTCTTAATGGCGTCTGGTAATACACCACTGATGGAAACCAACCTGTTTGAAGGGATGCGTACCCTGTCAGCTAACTTGGCGGTTGAGATGCCTGAAGCAGCAGTAGACAGCTCGCACTATCGAGTGCTGTTCCTATCTGGTTTAGTATTGTTTATTTTCACTTTTGCGTTTAACACTTTGGCCGAAGTCGTTCGTCAACGCATGCGCCGTAAATACGGTTCTCTATAAGGAGTTATGGCATGAAAGATTGGTTTAAAAAAGGCGAACATTGGATCTGGTTTAGTGCATCAACCGTGAGTA
This sequence comes from Pseudomonadota bacterium, assembly GCA_034722175.1. Taxonomy (GTDB): domain Bacteria; phylum Pseudomonadota; class Gammaproteobacteria; order Thiomicrospirales; family Thiomicrospiraceae; genus Thiomicrorhabdus. Next base: position 2,628 of record JAYENR010000068.1, read on the forward strand.
TCAGTTTGGTACTGGTGTTTGGTCTGTTAGGAATGATCGGTTATAAAGGCTTAAGTCACTTCTGGCCGCATGCGGTCTATCAAGTTGAGGTTCAGCATGTTGATGGTTCAAAAGAGTTCATCGTCGGTGAGCTGCACGACTCTAAAGTGTTGGAAGTGGAAGATGAAACCGCGCCCAATGGTCGTATTGAAGTGCCTCAGTATCTGTTTAAAGTCGGTAACCGTGATGTTTACGGGATTGATTTTAGATGGGCGAGTAGTACCGATATTGTCGGTGGAATTGATACTTTAGAACCTAATGTGGTGGTGATTGAACGTTACGAGTACGGAAATGTCTACGGACACATTAACTCGGTAACGGTGGATGGTAAAACTGAAACCGACGCTAATGTCACTATGGCGATATTAAAGCAACAGGTTGAAATTGGGACACGTCTGATCTCTGAGATTCATCATCTTGAGAAAATTGAAATTGGGGCGATTAACTAC
>JAYENR010000069.1:0-2997 GCA_034722175.1 Pseudomonadota bacterium
GTTTGACGGATTAGAGGATGGAGAATCGATTCTAAAATCTGTTTTTTCTGTGGATCTTTAAAGATCGTTTCACGAAGTTTTGGACGATTAAGTTCACCTTGCTTGGTAATAAATTGCTCTCCTAATTGTTTGGCAATTTCGACCAGGCCTGGTGAGTTCGGTTGGACAACTTCTCGGGCAATTTGATCGGTATCAATGATAGGAATGCCGAAGTCAGAAAATAGATCACAAACCGCACTTTTTCCTGAACCGATTCCACCCGTTAAGCCAATTGTTATAGGTTGTGTCATAAAGAGAGGGTCTTTCAGTAACATGCTTGCTTAAGATTATATCTGTTAGCCAATAGGCTAGTTAGGCATTTTAGGTGGCTGAATCTCTGCCATTGGCTTGCCTAATAGATAACCTTGTAGATGGGTTGCACCCGCCGCTTTGGCTTGTTCATACATTTCCTCTGTCTCAATGCCTTCCATGACCAAATCAAAACCAGATCGACGTACCATGTCAGCCGTCGAAATAATGATCTGCTTGGTTTTGCTGTCTGAGTTTAAGGCTTGAGTCATGGTCATATCAAACTTAATGATATCAACGGGCATATGGGCTAGATAACGAATAGACGAGTACCCGCTACCAAAATCATCCAAAGCGATCAGGAAGCCTTTATCACGTAATTCATTTAACACATTCTGAGCATAGTCGATGTGATCAATTAAAATGTTTTCAGTGACTTCGATAACGATTTTGTATTTTGTTAATAGTTTATTAAAGGGTTCAAATAAGCTAACTAAATCGGGCTGTAATAAGGTTTTTCCAGAGATATTGATCGATAATCCAGAATTTTCTGGAAGAATTCCAGATTCTAATGCTGATAAAGTAGCCAATATGACCTGATGATCCATTTCGACTTCCAGGCGACGACGTTCAATGAGTGAAAAGATTTCTCCAGGGTATATCAATCCATCAGTACCTTTGATGCGGAGCAGAGATTCGTAATACCAATTGCCTGTTTCAATTGAGACAATCGGTTGAAAGTGCATTTGAATGTTTTCACCTGTATGAATCGAATTCACAATAGTATTAATCATCTGTTTTGAAACTAAGGAACTTGATTGATCTTCTAGCGCTTGGTTATAGACTTGGATTTTAGTTTGATGCGACTGCTTTGCTTTATACATTGCGATATCGGCCTGACGGGGGAGATGCGTTATACAGTCGTTTTCTTGGTTTGCGATACTACTGATCCCCACACTAAAAGTCAGTTTTTCTTTGATTCCTAAACTGGTAAATGAGGTGTTTCTAAGTGCATCCAAACAAAATTGGGTGATCATTGTAATTTCTTGCAAGGAGCGATGTTGAATAATGACGGCAAATTCATCTCCACCAATGCGATAGGGCGGGCACTCCATTGGCAGTGCTTGTTGAATACTTTTGGCAGACAAACGAATGACTTCATCCCCCACTTCATGGCCATAAGTATCGTTTAAGGCTTTAAAAAAATCACAGTCAAACAGTACAAAGGCCGTTGGGATTGACGTTTCTTTGAAAGAACGAATGACATCTGACCAGGCCTCATCAAAAGCACGACGGTTATAAACATTGGTTAGGGCATCTCGACGTGCTTGCTCCCAGACGATTAAATTTTGTTGATCCAGTTCAAGGTGTGCTTGCTGTAACTGTGAGTGGTATTGATGAATGGTATTCTTTAACTCTTCGTACTCTTTAATTAAAAAGTGTTTTTCAGGAGGCGTATGTTTTTCTTGTGGTGCTTCTTTTAATTTTAATAAGTAGTTAGAGAGTACTTCAAGTGGTGAACGGATGGCATTATTGAAAATAAAGATCAGTAACAATGAAACCACTGCGAGAATAATAATCAGCTCAATAATGAACTTCTGAATTAACTCCCATAGATAGTTATTAACCGGATTAGAGATTGGAGAGAATTGAATATAGGAAACCAACTCTTTAATCGGAACGGTTTGATTGCCTGTCATGTAGAGGCTGGATTTATCTAAATAGAAGAATTGATTTTGTAATAGTATTGCAGCTTTTAAGTCTAACGACACACCGACATACCCCATTACAGAATCAGAGCCACGTTCATAAACAGGATAGTAAGTCTCTAAATGCGCTTCTTTATTGGGTGATAGGTGGACAACGGTCTCCAGTTCTTTAAGTTTTATTGGCATCTTTGCATGTGGAATGGCATTTTGATCTGGAGAAGCGGGCATTAATAGCTTGCCATTTTTATGATAGAGTTCTAACGCATCGTAATAGGGTTGGTAGTAACTGCTCTCTTTTAAGCGTTCATCATGCCAGTAAAAGTAATAGCTAGGATCGTGGTATTGTTGATGGACTTCGTCCCATTCTGCAATAGCCCGAAGTTGAGTTTCGGTATGTTTTATCGTCTGATCTATAGCATTAACCAGTTCGTGTAGCGCTTCTTGTTTGGTTTGGTGTTCGACTGTTTGTTGAATGTGCTTACTTTCTGTATAAAAAGACCAAACAATTCCCGCAAGTATGGCGATACCGACACTTAAGAATAGAGCAAAATAAAATTGAATTGGTTGAATCAGTTTGCTATTTTTTTTCACTTAGAAGTCTTATCTTTAAGGGTAATATGAGTGAATAATATTGATTAGATGGTCTTGTAAATCAAACTCGTATTCGCTTGAAAAAAAGTGGTTAGCACCCTCAACGACAATTAAATTCGTTCCTGTTTGTTTGAGTTCATCTAACCAGTTTTCACCCACGCTTTGATAACGTTTATCTGCTTGCCCCATTACGGTATAGCTTGGAATAGCCAAGTTTTTTAACTCGTCAAGAACATACTGTCGAGTTAACTTTTGGTATGAAAGAAAGCTCTGTGGTGTCGCATAATAGTTGTTTTTACAAAACAGAAAACTGTATTTATGTGGGCGATCTTGTTTAGAGACAAGGGCTTGTTTTGCATAGTCGAGTTCTTTAGGGTCAGTACCCAGTTCTGAGCCGCTTAAAAAGAAT
>JAYENR010000070.1:0-2994 GCA_034722175.1 Pseudomonadota bacterium
GCCAGTCTTGGGCCGGGTATTGAAAATGTCGTCATTGCTTTGGTTGTCGTTGGCTGGGTAGGTTATGCACGTTTAGCCCGGGCTCAAACCTTAAGTTTACGACATCGTGAGCATATCTATGCGGCACGAGCCTTAGCAGTGCCAGTACCGTTAATTTTGTTGCGCCATGTGATCCCATTGATTTTGGCTCCCTTAGGCGTAGAGGCCACGTTTGGGATTGCGGGAGCGGTGATCTCTGAAGCTGGCCTGTCCTTTTTAGGCTTGGGAGTACAGCCACCTGAAGCCTCGTGGGGGAGTATGATCAAAGAGGGGACACGTTACCTATTAGTGGCACCGCATTTGGTATTAGCACCAGGTATTGCGTTAATGTTAGTGGTTTTAGCGGTGAACTTGATTGGTGATCAGTGGCGAGATTATTTAGATGTAAAAGCACGCCACAACAATCGTTAGAATAAATAGTATGATTTAAGTCATGGCTGCTAATTTAATACCGTGCAAGAAGTTGCACACGATCTCCAATCTTAATTCTACCCTCACGCAGTACCTTACAACGGGCACCACCACGCCAATCTGGCGTTAAAGCTTGTTTAAGCACTTGATGCAAGTCGTCCATTCTTGAACAAGGGTCGGTTTCACGAGTGATCTCTAATAAAATTTCACCTATTTGAATCTGTCGACCAACCATTGATTCATCAAAATCAATATCATCGATAAGCAGATTGGCACGGCGTTCTGTCCAATCAATATCCGCACCGACTTCATTACACGCTGTTTGCCAGCTCTTAAGTGAAAGCAGGGTTATTTGAGTCGAGCGCCTTTTTGCACCTTGGTAGTCATCTTTTAAACCCGACTCTTTGGTTACCTTGATGGTTTGGTGTTCTGTAATCGGCCCTCTTGAGGCAGTATGGGTGGCAATGCCGATGAGTTTTGCCATAGTCTTTAGTTCTCTATTCGTATTAATTCAATCAATAATATTAACGAGCTAATATTACAAACAGTTTAAGGTTGCCAATCAATGCCGATTTTTAGGTATCATAGCGCTAATAATTTATTGAAACCTGATTCGTATTTCGTTTGTAGTTTGAGTCAGGACTTTATCAAAGGATGATAATGAATACAGCTGCTGGAGAATCGATGTCACTCGGTTCGGTTATGGTCGATATTGAAGGAACAGAGTTACAGTCACACGAAATTGATCGTTTAATGGATCCTTTAGTTGCCGGCGTTATTCTGTTTAGTCGAAACTTTGAATCGGTAGAACAGCTTAGAAGGCTGACTGATGCGATTCATGCCTTACGTCATCCACGGTTGTTAATTGGTGTCGATCACGAGGGGGGGAGAGTACAGCGTTTTCGTCACGGGTTTACACATATCCCACCGATGCGTGTTTTAGGTCAGTTACATGAACACGAACCGCAACTGAGTTATGAATATGCAGAAAAAATAGGTTGGCTGCTTGCCACTGAGTTACTCGCCGTTGGTGTGGACTTTAGTTTTGCCCCCGTAGTCGATCTAGATTATGGCGGCAGTAAAGTGATTGGGGATCGATCTTTTGCCATGAATCCCGTGACGGTGAGCCAGCTGTCTTTTCACTTAATGGCCGGTATGCGCAAAGCCGGTATGCCTTCGGTTGCTAAACATTTCCCTGGGCACGGTTTTATTGAAGCCGATACACATACTGAGATTGCTGTTGATGAACGTCCGTTTGCAGAAATTCAACAAAAAGATATGCAGCCGTTTTTAAGTTTAATTGAAAATGGTGTTGATGCGGTTATGCCGGCTCATGTTATTTATCCTAAAGTGGATACGATGCCTGCCGGATTCTCTCAATACTGGTTACAAACTATCTTACGTCAACAGTGTCATTTTGAAGGGGCGATTATCAGTGATGACATGAGTATGAAAGCGGCAACGGAATACGGTACAGCATCAGAGCGAGTATTAACCGCACTGCAAGCAGGCTGTGATTTGGTCTTGGTATGTAATGATCCTCAAGCTGCAGATGAAGTGTTGGCGAAAGTGCATTGGCACGCTGATATTCTGTCTCACGCACGTTTAATTCGTTTACATGCCCATCAAAAAATCGATTATGAAAAATTACAATACAACCCTCTTTGGCAGTCAGCGGTCAGTGTGGTGAATCAATTAAATCAACAAAATGAACAACAGGAGTTAATTTGATGGCGTGGTTAACGCAAATTTGGGCCGATTTAGTGATGATGTTTGGTGGTCACGTTTGGCTGTTGTTGGTTATCTCTATATTAACGGCAACGTTTATCTTAGATGTACTTCAACGTTTCTTGCTTAAAACCCTACATTTTCGCCTGCTTAAAAAAGACAAAGTATGGCTCGATAGTTTTGTCGATGCTGCACGTGCGCCTGCCTCTTTCTTTATCTGGGTAAACGGTACGGTATTAGCCATTGTCACGGTGATGACACAGTTCAATGTTTATATGGATTTGGTGCCATACATTCAGTCATTCAAGTCAACTGTACTGACATTATCCTTTGGTTGGTATGTCATTCGTTTAGTGCAACGCTTAGAGCAGCATTTAAAGGAGTTTGCTCGTGAAGATGAGCGGCTTGATGAGGTGACGGTTGAGGCTTTGGCGAAGATCATTAAGCTTGTTGCGTTTATCTTAACCATTCTGTTCTTCTTAAATGCCTTTGGTGTAAGTCTAACAGGCCTATTGGCATTTGGTGGTATGGGGGGTATTGCCGTTGGTTTTGCCGCCAAAGACCTTTTAGGTAATGTGTTTGGTGGCCTAATGCTCTATATGGATAAGCCTTTTACCGTGGGTGATTGGATACGTTCACCTGATCAGGAGATTGAAGGTACGGTTGAGATGATTGGCTGGCGTATGACTACGGTAAGAACTTTTGATAAACGTCCGTTATATATTCCGACGGTCTCTTTGATACGACGATTTGTCATTCGTGATGGATTCTCTATTGCTATATGCGAAAAGATTCCGTTTGGAATATATAACGGAC
>JAYENR010000071.1:0-2988 GCA_034722175.1 Pseudomonadota bacterium
GCAGAGTAGCATTATTCGAGCTATTGAAGTGGAGTGCAAAGAAGATAACACTCGCTAAAATCAAACCTCCCACACCCCAAAAAAACCACTTGCGTTTTCCTGTTGAAGATTCCAATTTGCTTGCCATAATCTGTTCAATAGTTTGACTATCTATATCTTGTGCACGTGCCATTTATCGTTCCTTAACTCTTGACCTGAATAGACCATAAGAATAAAACCTACATTAAAATCAATCACACCATGCCAACCATTGATTAACACAGTTATTATCTTAATACGATACAACAATGAAAAAGCTTCGGAAACCACGAATATTGACATTATTATGAAATAATAAAAATTTGAAAGATCCTGTCAATTAGAGTAATAGGTTTGCAACTGAAACGTCACATTAAAATATTAGCGAAAACATTCTTTTTTTTGCGTACCGACTGAAGAGGAGGCAATCTTGGTTTAGAAAGGTTTGATTTGGTTGCTACTTCAAGTTTGCTTTACGCAAAAATCATATAAAACTGCACTCTGCAGTTCATACATAAACACACCAATACAGAATATGAAATTATCATAGTTGACTCTAACCGTAGATATCATAACCACTTTAGCAAAAAAATGATTGAACTCGGTTATTCATACAAACAATACCCCCGGAAAGTATAAAAGCTCCTTATATTCTATTTAAAGGATTTGTTATAGCTTATAAACGAAGTTAAAGATCAAGTTCAAAAATACCAGGCCTGATTGATCTGAAATCTCAATAAAATAGCCGCTACCTTTTACTAAGCTCGAAGTGGTTTAACATTAAGAAGTGACACAAATAGGGATATCACAATTGTGCCAAATACAAAACAAAACATGCCTTGTGAGGTACCAATCAACCAAGTGAAACTATCCGCAGGCGTAAACGCTCCACTCATCGTAAACTGGACATTAATCGCTTGAATCAAGCCTGTAACTGGCCAGTCTCCAGCGAAATAAGCAGGTACATCTTCAAATACCCCGCTAATTTGATAAACACTAGCAAATAAAAACATTGCCGTTAAAAAATTCACCATCGCTAAGACAATCACTCGACCCGTTGCGGATACCATAGAGCCTTCGGTGATCTTACAGATACCAAAAAGTATCACACCTAACTCTTTGTTTACGATTCCGAAAATACGCAGCAATAAAATTACTACTAACCAATCAGAAAACTCAAAAAACAACGTCATAATAGTTAAGGAAAATGCAGCCACAAACCAACCAACAATATAGAATTCAGATAAAAACAGTCGTTTGTTACGTATAGCCTGCCAACTTTTTGATTCAGACTCAAAAGAAAACTCTCTGTTTTTAAAGTATTTATCCACCCAGAAATAAGGCGACAGTGCGTACACCCAACGAATCATTTGTTTAACAACTTCTGCAATATTCATAGTGTATTAATTCTCGGGGTTTTAGTTAGAAACGAATAATTTGATTCGGCAATAGTAAAGGTAGTTCAGAATATTCTTGCAAAGCCTGCTCCTCCGTCAAACCGTGCCCGAGTATATAAGCATTGGGATTTAACCAATCTTTCACTTCTGAAAAGTTTGCATGCCAAGGGTTTGCTTTAGGACGAGCATCCATAATAAAGACATCCGCTTTTGATAAGATCTGATACAGATTGGACTCAAACTGACTGTCGCCAGTATAGCTCAAACGCATCTGACCACTATGATCACAGATGGCAAAACCAAAACTCAATTCAGAGTGTACGCCAAGATAGAACTCAATCGTTAAACTATGACCAATATCGGCCTGTTTACCATCATCAAGCCCAACCCAATTAGCCAAACTCTCAGCGTCCATTTGCTCTAGATGTTCAGCTAATCGATTTTTTTGTAACCGTTCTAAAATAGGTTCTGCAGCAAACACTTGGCGCTTAGCGCCTTTTGCCAATTCAACTCTCAACACTACGGGTAAATCCCCTGCGTGATCAGAGTGATTATGCGTAATGACAATGTTTTTAGGAAATTTTTGGAACGATTCTATGACCTTACGACCTACACCTAAACCTAGATCAATTAGACAGAATGGTTTATCGTCACACAACAACATAAAACTACTACTAGTCAAACCATCATAGATATAGGAGGCGCCCGCCCCACTACCAATAACGACCAGTTCAAATTGAGACTTTTTCAAAATCGGTTACCAAACATTAAACATTGAATCAACTATAATAGCATCACATTAAATAGGCTCTACAAAGAATGAATGAATTACACCACAATGACCTTGTTCATCTCATGATTCTAGTCATACCCATGATCATTATGAGTTTTAAGCTTCAAGCTAAAGGACTGTATCTTTTTAAATAGGTTCATTCCATTTTATAGATACGATTTTCTCACTCAACTTGAGTTACAACAAGACTTTGAAAAAAGGTCACTAAACTGATCCAACAAAAAAAGCCATTTTTCTTTAGTCTAATTGATATCAATGACCTACACTCTATTAATAAAACTCAAGGTTATCGTCAAGGCGACCAAGTCATTAAGGAGACCGCTGACGACATCAGAACTCTACTGCAAAAAGTGTCTCACCTTAATATTTATCGTATTGGTGGTGACGAATTTATTGTTATATCTAAAACAAATATTGATACATTGCTATACAACCTTAAAACCGCCTCGTATTGTACGGCTTACTTCAATGATGACAAAAACCATAACTAGCTTTTTGATAAGGTTGATCAAGGTCTAATCATGATTAAAAAAGATAAAATCAAACGCGGTGACTTTAAAGATAGACGTAAAAACTAACATCACGACTACCAACAAACTAGTGAGTTTTAAACTCTAACTTCTGCACCATTTTCTATTCTCTGTCTGAGAATATCGTCCTTTTCATCCAACAATTTCTGTTTTAACCTTTGAACACCAGATTTTGTCTCTGCTAAAGCATCTGGGTTATTTTTTTTAGGATAAAAAAAGTTCAAATGATCCGTATCCCACTGGTTTGCTT
>JAYENR010000072.1:0-62756 GCA_034722175.1 Pseudomonadota bacterium
GATTGCAGCGGTGATGCGTAAATTACTTCATATTGTGTTTGCCATTTTAAAGAGCGGCAAACCTTTTGATCCAGAATATAAGATCCGTGCTTGACCTTGTGGTTTAAACACGGTATCTGCTTAGTTTAGAAAAACCTTAATTTTGGATCCATTAGGCTAATTAAAGTTAAAACAGTGAAATCTAATAATCCAAACATGCCACGAATTAATATTAAAGATTTTCAAGCCATACCCAATGTGGGCAAGGTAACGGCCAAGGAGTTTTTGCGCTTAGGCTTAAACAAGCCGATGGATCTAGTGGGTCAGAACCCTTATCAATTGTTTGACGAACTTTGTGTACTAAGCCAGCAACAGCTTGATCCTTGCCTACTTGATGTATTTATTTCTGCCGTTAACTTTATGGAAGGGGGCGCACCTAGAAAGTGGTGGGAGTTTACTCAAGAGCGTAAATCAAAGTGGAACCGCTAATTAAACTGACCTTCCTAGTCTCTGACATGATTAGAGTAGTGTGCATCTAAACTCACCAGGCCTGTTCAAAGTCAAAACTTGGCTAGAACAAGCTTTTAAAGCTTAAAACGATTATCTGTTTGGTTTTTTAACCCTGTTTTTACGCTGCTCTTGAATCTCACGGTATTCACGCTTGGTCCAGTTTTGAGCTTTCGGGCGCTTTTGTGATGTTTTTGACGCAGTTTTTTGAGATTTAGACACAGCTTGATTCATCTCTTTCATCTCTTCAGCAGTTAAATCTCGCCACTGTCCTGGTTTAAGGTCGCCTAAATGTACATTCATAATTCGAGTTCGTTTTAGTTTTACGACCTCATAACCCAAGTATTCACACATACGACGAATCTGGCGGTTTAATCCCTGCGTTAAGATTATTTTAAAAACCGTACGACTCTGCATAGTGACTTTGGAAGGCTTGGTAATGGTACCTAAAATCGGCACCCCTTTTGACATGTGCGTAATAAACGATTCGGTTAAAGGCTTATCAACCGTCACGACATACTCTTTATCGTGTGCATTTTCTGCACGTAAAATCTTATTAACAATATCCCCGTCATTGGTCAATAAGATTAGCCCTTCAGATGGTTTGTCGATTCGGCCAATTGGAAATATACGCTCTTTGTGGTGGATAGCATCGACAATATTGTCTTTAATATTAGTGTCGGTAATACAGATAATGCCAACCGGTTTGTTGTAAGCGATATAGATACGGTCGGACTTGTTTTCAGGCACTGCTTGAATTTGTGTACCATCCACTTTAACAAGATCCCCTGCCGTTACTTTAGTTCCAAGTTCCGGTACCTTGCCATTAATGGTGACACGGTTTTGTTCAATCAAACGATCGGCTTCACGACGTGAACAAAAACCGGATTCACTAATAAATTTATTAAGGCGTTTTTCTGTTGGCGTGCTCAAACGAATATCCAAATATGTCTGTTTCAATAATAGAAGGTATTAAACCATAACCTAGACGATTTGATTTAAGCTATTAGAGTTTAGGGCTTCTTAAAAAACCGCATCTCTAACATTAACCTCAAGGTGTAATCAGGCTGTTTAAAATCATTATTTTCCGTCCATTTAACTCCGGGCTCAACCTCAAAATAGAGCCAGTTTTTATAAACTCGTTCACGCCAATTAACACTTAAGCCATACCCGGTTGTATGCGCACCGATATTCTGAGTATCCCAACGTCCCCATGTCTGGTAGGTTAGGATACGATAAGGGTTAATGACTTCATACAAAAGAAGACGTTGAGTTAAATCATAATAGGTTTCATCTTGCCACCACACACCATCACTTTGCGCTCTGAGTAGATGGGCTTTATCTAAGGGCTTATCAAACACCAACTTTGATTCTAAACCAGGGCCGGCAGCGCTTTCCCAAAACAAGCTATGACTCATTCGATGATTCCAACCTGAATCATAGTCCCACTCAAAGCGTTTTTTTAAACGAAGGTACGGATCAAGGTGGCTAATATTTTTAAAGTTAACACCAAAGTCAAGAATCAACTCTCGTTTTTTTAGCTCATCCAAGACAACCTGTAGACTAAATGAGGCAGATCCCTCCTCTTCAATCACTTCATTAACTTGTTCACTGTTAGCTTGCCCTTTAACACTGCTATCTTGACTGGTTACAAATAAATGCCAACGTTTTCGTAATCTGGGTAGCTCAAATTTAGCTCTTAAACGTAATTGCATCTCTATTTGACCAGAGTCATGAAAAACCACGGGGGTCATAATATCTAAGCGACTGCCTTTTGAAAGTTCAAAAGACTCTTCTGTACCAAAGTAATTATCAATACCTTCACCGGTATTTTGAACATATCCTCCCAGCCAAACATGAAAGGACTCTAACTTATCTAATGAATGACTTAACCAAGTTGGATTGGTTCCTTCCAACAAATATTGTTTCGGTTCTTCGGGGTCACTTAATGAGCTGTTTGAAGTAGGAACTGAGTCTTGAGGTACGACTATCGTCAATGCCGCAGGCGATTCTGAAGCAGTCTTTTCTGTCTGAGCAAACACCATGCTTGGAAAATTAGCACAACTGATCAATGCTAAGCTCGTTATAATACTGCGTTTTATCCTATTCAGCACTAGAAGCCCCTATTACCCTATGACCGATGCTATTTCGCAAATTCAAGCGGACTACGAACCACTTGAAGACAGAATACTCTTAAATATTACCACGCAAAATCAACAAGTCTATTCTGTTTGGCTAACTCGTCGCTATCTGAAATTACTGATACCGGCTTTACAGGGTAAACATCCAAGAACGGGCAGTCTCTTACTATCGGATGAAGAACTCGGGTTACTACATCAATCTTTAACGGATGAAGAGTTAGGTTCTCCGGTATTTTCTAATTATGAAGTGCCTGAAGAAGCAGAGTTTCCACTAGGTGAACAGACCATCATTTTGGCTAAAATTGGATTTACAGATTTAAATACAGCACACCCAATAATTGAATTTAATCCGGAACAAGGTGCTGGTTTTTCTCTACCTTATGAAGCTTATGTTTTAAAGCGACTCCTTAAAGTCCTTAAACAGGCGTTACAGCGTGCCAATTGGCAGCTAGAGATGGATGACAGTTTAGAGTTACCAGAACAGCATCTTTTGCATTAAGCTCCTAAACCAAACTGGTATCGATCACAATCCCCAGTAAGATAATCAGACCAATCCAATGATTTTGTAAAAAGACTTTAAAGGCGAGATCTGAATCTTTTTTAGAAAGACGCTTCAAGTCATATAAAAACCAAGTACTAACAATGACTAGACTGAAATAAAAAGAAAGCCCTAATTCAAATAACTGACCTACCCAAACTAATAACCCAATCATAATCACTTGAAACAGTGCTGTCCAAGCAACTAAATGATCTGCAAATAGAATCGCCGTTGATTTAATACCAACCTTCAAGTCATCTTCCATATCGCCCACAGCATAAGCGGTATCATAAACCAGAGACCAAACCATAGTGGCTGCAAAAATGGGCCAAACTTGCCAAGGCACATCATTAAGCACTGCTGCAAATCCCATCGGAATCGCCCATGCAAACGCGGCCCCTAAAAAAGCTTGTGGCCAATGAGTATGGCGTTTCATAAAGGGATATAAAGCGGCTAAAAAAACCGCTCCAAAAGACAGCCAGACGGTTAGGCTATTAAGGGTAAAAACCAAACCAAAAGCGATTAAACAAAGCACCGAAAAGAACAACAACGCTTCTTTACTACTTAGTACACCTGTGGCTAACGGACGATTACAGGTTCGTTCAACTTGACCATCAAAATTTCTATCAGCATAGTCGTTAATCACACAACCAGCAGAACGCATTAAAATCGCGCCAAAGACAAAGATAAACAGAATCCATAGATCTGGGAAGCCCGATGATGCCAACCATAAAGCCCATAAAGCAGGCCACAAGACAAGATAAATACCAACAGGCCTGTCCAGTCTTGTTAATGCGATATATGCTTGTAGTTTTGTCATAGGAGTTTTTTAAGTATGTTTTGAACTTCTGCCCAGGCGGAAGGAGTCATTTCAAGCTGGGCTTCGGCTTTTCCTTGCTGATCTTTATAGTGCAAACTAACCGACTCTTGGTTCTTTTGCCATTCAATCATATAACCCCAGCCAACTAAATGAGTTTGACCTGCATCCTGCTTAACCATTACCCAATTGTTTAATGTGAGCTGTTTTTTAAATGCTTCAGCATGTTTCGGATCAATAATTTGATAACGCATTAATCTAACCAGGCCTGGTCACTTTTTTATAGGCTTAGCCCAGCCTTTTAGAGTTAATTGCTTAGAACGACTTAGGGTTAATTCATCTGCAGGAACTTCTTTGGTAATGGTTGAACCGGCACCAATTGTCGCACCTGAATTAATTTTAACAGGTGCGACTAACTGTGAATCTGATCCTACAAAAACATTATCACCAATCTCTGTCAGATGTTTATTCACACCATCGTAGTTACAGGTAATGGTTCCGGCTCCAATATTACAATTTTCACCCATTAAGGTATCACCAATATAGGTTAAGTGACTCACTTTAGAGCCTTTACCAATCTTCGTCTTTTTAGTTTCAACAAAATTCCCAATCTTTGCATCTTCCGCCAATTCTGTACCAGGTCTTAAACGTGCATAAGGACCGATGGTGCAATTTTGGGCAATTGTTGCCTCTTCGATATGTGAAAACGGTTCAATTGTGACATTGTCGGCAATGGATGCATTTTTGATAATACAGTTAGCCCCAACTTTGACATTGTTGCCTAAGTTAACTTGACCTTCAAAAATGGTATTAACATCAATTTCAACGTCTTGACCAATAGATACATTACCGCGAATATCGACACGTAATGCATCAATAATGGTTGCACCTTGAGTCATTAATGACTCGACCTGCTGTCGTTGATAGCGACGTTCAAGATCCTGGAGTTGTGATTTATTATTGACGCCTAACACTTCAATTTCAGATTGTGGTTTAGTGGTATGAACTTCAAAACCATCAGCAACACACATAGCGATAATATCCGTAAGATAGTATTCACCTTGGGCATTATCAGACGATAAATTTGCCAACCATGACTTAAGGTATCGACCTTTAACCGCCATAATCCCTGTATTGACTTCTTTAATCAGTTTCTGATCAGACGTAGCATCTTTTTCTTCAACAATAGCTTGTACCTGAAAATGATTATCACGGACAATACGCCCGTATCCTGTAGAGTCAGTAAGTTCAATAGTGAGTAATGCTAAAGGATGGGGCTCACCCACTAAGGATAAAAGGTCTTGTAAGGTATCAATAGAAGTAAGTGGTACATCACCGTAAAGAATCAACACCGTATCGTCATCAGAATAATGATCATTAGCTTGAACCACCGCATGTCCAGTCCCTAGTTGTTGTTCTTGCATAGCAAAACTTAAATGCGCACCCTTAACCACCGACTTAACAGATTCAGCACCATGACCAATGACCGTAATAATATCCGTCGAATCCAAAGATTCTGCCGTAGAGATTACATGTTGCAGTAATGGCTGCTGTGCCAAAGGCTGTAATACCTTAGGTAACTGAGAACGCATACGAGTCCCTTTACCCGCAGCAAGAATAACAACTTTTAAAGACATACGATTTCTCCTAAAATCTAATCTAAACATACTCAATAAATACGTTTAGATTAGCAACATTTTTGATTTAGAAAAGAGTGGCTGGATTCAAAGTCAAGGCGGCATTAATGAGTGTGGTGTACCACACGACATGTTGCCAACACTAAGATTGGATTCAGGCAACTTTTATAAACAATAAAGAAAAAAAAAGCGCCTAATAAGGCGCTTTCTTCACAAAGATTAACAATTAAGCCAACCCAGTTTTATGCAAACGATCACGAAGTTTCGTAATCGCTTGAATTTGTGCAACAGCTTCTGCTAATTCAACTTGAGCACGAGCGATGTCGGTCTCAGATTTAGCATTATCCATTGCTTCTTCAGCACGCTGCTTAGCGGCAAGCGCTTCAGCTTCATCAAGATCACCTGCACGTATCGCTGAATCAGCTAGTACAGTTACCATGCTTGGTTGAATCTCAATGATACCACCGTTAACGTAGAAGTGTTCTTCTTCGCCTTCAGTAACAACACGAACTGAACCAGGCTTCAATGAGCTAAGGAACTGGGTATGATGAGGCATAACACCCACCTCACCATCGGCAGCCTGTGCATAAAGCATCTCAACTTTACCAGAAAAGATAGAACCTTCTGCACTTACAATATCGACTTGCATTGTGACTGCCATGATCAATTAACCTTTATACTTTTTAGATTTCTCTAGAACTTCATCGATGTCACCAGCATACATAAATGCTTGCTCAGCTACATCGTCCAATTCACCAGAGATAATCATTTTGAAACCACGGATAGTTTCTTTAAGCGGTACATAACGTCCGTCTTCACCAGTGAATACTTTCGCTACGAAGTAAGGCTGAGAGAAGAAACGCTGCATTTTACGAGCGCGTGCTACAAGTGCACGATCTTCTTCTGAAAGCTCATCCATACCTAGGATCGCAATGATGTCTTTTAACTCTTTATAACGCTGAAGAGTCTGCTGTACACCACGTGCTACATCATAGTGCTCTTGACCAACGACTAGTGGATCAAGTTGACGTGAAGTTGAATCCAATGGATCGATCGCAGGATAAATCCCTGTTTCAGCGATAGCACGGTTCAATACAACAGTCGCATCTAAGTGAGCGAATGTCGTTGCAGGAGCTGGATCTGTTAAATCATCCGCAGGTACGTATACCGCTTGGATTGATGTGATAGAACCAGTCTTAGTAGACGTAATACGCTCTTGTACCTGACCCATCTCTTGTGTAAGAGTTGGCTGGTAACCTACCGCAGATGGTAAACGACCTAACAATGCAGATACTTCAGTACCAGCTAGAGTATAACGGTAGATGTTATCTACGAAGAATAAGATATCACGACCTTCATCACGGAAGTATTCAGCCATTGTTAAACCTGTTAGGGCAACACGTAAACGGTTTCCTGGAGGCTCATTCATCTGACCATATACTAGAGCTACTTTATCAAGTACTCCAGATTCTTCCATTTCATAATAGAAATCGTTACCTTCACGAGTACGCTCACCTACACCAGCAAATACTGAGTAACCAGAGTGTTCCATCGCGATGTTACGAATAAGCTCCATCATGTTAACTGTCTTACCAACACCAGCACCACCGAATAAACCTACTTTACCACCCTTAGCGAATGGGCAGATTAGATCGATAACTTTAACACCAGTTTCTAGTAATTCTTCAGACGCCGCTAGCTCATCAAATGCTGGAGCTGGACGGTGAATTTTGCTCATCGCTTCCGACTCAACAGGACCCGCATTATCAATTGGGTTACCTAGAACGTCGAAGATACGGCCAAGTGTTGCCTTACCTACTGGTACTGAAATTGGAGCACCAGTATTAGAAACAGCCATGCTGCGCTTAAGACCATCAGATGAACCCATTGCGATTGCACGCACTTTGTTATCACCGATTTGCTGTTGTACTTCAAGAGTTAGATCTTGTCCGTCAACAGTTAACGCGTCATAGATGTTTGGTAAATCAGCACCTTTAAACTCGACGTCAACAACGGCGCCGATAATTTGTACTATTTTTCCACTCATAATCTTTAACCTTTTATTGAAACTTTCAAACTTATACAGCTGCTGAACCAGCAACAATTTCTGAAATTTCAGCAGTGATCGCAGCTTGACGTGCCTTGTTATAAGACAGCTTCAATTCGCTGATCATTTCACCGGCATTGTCTGTTGCATTTTTCATTGCAATCATACGAGCACTTTGCTCACAAGATGCATTTTCTACAACAGCACCAAACACGGTGGCTTCGATATAACGACGCATTAGTAAGTCTAATGCTGTAGGCGCATCAGGCTCATATAAATAATCCCAATGTGTCTCGCTTGTATTTTCTTCAGCCTGCAAAGGAACTAGCTGTTGTACTGTAGGTTGTTGTGTCATTGTATTAACGAATTCGTTTGAAGCTAAATACACTTCATCAATGTCACCCTCATCAAACTTGTCTAAAACAACTTTGATTGTACCAACTAGGTCCTCAATGTGAGGGGTATCACCCAAGTCTGAAACGGTTGCAACCACATTACCACCGTATGAACGGAAGAATGTTTGTGCTTTGTTTCCAACTAAGGCAAGTTCAACCTCTACACCTTGCTCATTCCAAGCCTGTAGCTTAGGAAGAATTGCACGGAATAAGTTTGAGTTTAAACCACCACAAAGTCCACGATCAGAAGAGATAACCACTAGACCGATACGTTTTACTGATTCACGAACTTGAGTATAAGGATGCTTATACTCAGGATGTGCACCAGAAACGTGTCTAATGACTCTCTTAACTTTCTCGACGTATGGTTTTGTCGCTTCCATGCGGGCTTGAGCCTTACGCATTTTAGACGCCGCAACCATTTCCATGGCTTTAGTGATTTTTTTGGTATTTGTTACGGACTTAATTTTTGCCCGTATTTCTTTACTACCGCCTGCCATGGCCTACTCCTTGATTAGTAAACGCCGTTAGCCTTGAATGATTCAACGCATGCTTTAACAGCATCAACGATATCACCATTCCAGTCACCCTTCTCATTGATTTGGGCAGCTAGGTCAGCATTTGCAGAATTCATGTGAGCATGTAGAGCCGCTTCAAAGTCTAAAACTTTATCCACTTCTACATCATCTAAGTAGCCTTCATTAGCGGCATACAAAGAGATAGCCATCTCTGCGATAGTTAACGGAGAGTATTGCTTTTGCTTCATAAGTTCAGTTACGCGTTTACCACGTTCTAACTGAGCTTTAGTTGCAGCATCAAGATCCGAAGCAAATTGAGCAAACGCCGCTAATTCACGGTATTGTGCTAAATCTAGACGGATACCACCACCTAACTTCTTGATCGCTTTAGTTTGAGCAGCACCACCAACACGTGATACAGATAAACCAGCGTTAACCGCAGGACGGATACCCTGAGAGAACAAACCTGTCTCTAAGAAGATCTGACCATCAGTAATCGAGATTACGTTAGTTGGTACGAAAGCAGATACGTCACCGGCTTGTGTTTCAATAATAGGAAGAGCAGTCAAAGAACCAGTCTTACCTTTTACTTCACCATTTGTGAACTTCTCAACATAGTCAGCAGATACACGAGCAGCACGCTCAAGTAAACGTGAATGTAGATAGAAGATATCACCAGGAAATGCTTCACGACCTGGTGGACGACGAAGTAGTAATGAAATCTGACGGTATGACTGGGCTTGCTTAGTTAAATCATCATAGATGATCAACGCATCTTCACCACGGTCACGGTAATATTCACCCATAGCACAACCAGCAAATGCTGCTAAATACTGTAGAGCTGCTGGATCAGAAGCGTTAGCAGAAACGATAACTGTGTTATCCATTGCGCCATACTCTTCTAATTTACGAGCTACGTTAGCAACTGTCGAAGCTTTCTGCCCCATTGCTACGTAAATACATTTAACACCAGTGTCTTTCTGAGAGATGATTGCATCGATAGCGATTGCAGTCTTACCAGTCTGACGGTCACCGATGATTAATTCACGCTGACCACGGCCAACAGGAATCATAGAATCGATAGACTTAATACCAGTCATCATAGGCTCGTCAACCGACTGACGGTCAATAACACCTGGGGCGATACGTTCGATAGGTGAAGTCACCTTAGTCTCAATAGGACCTTTACCGTCTACTGGACGACCTAAACCGTCAACTACGCGACCGTTCATTTCTGGACCTACTGGTACTTCTAAGATGCGTCCAGTACAAGTAACTTTAGCACCTTCTGAAATGTGTTCATATTCACCTAAAACAACAACACCAACAGAATCAGACTCTAAGTTAAGAGCCATACCGAATGTGTTCTCGTCGAATTGAACCATCTCACCA
This sequence comes from Pseudomonadota bacterium, assembly GCA_034722175.1. Taxonomy (GTDB): domain Bacteria; phylum Pseudomonadota; class Gammaproteobacteria; order Thiomicrospirales; family Thiomicrospiraceae; genus Thiomicrorhabdus. Next base: position 9,972 of record JAYENR010000072.1, read on the forward strand.
TACATCACATCTGACACACCGTGAACTAGTGCGATACCATCAGCGATGCTAACGACTGTTCCTTCGCTGCCAGACTCAGCTGCACCATCAAAACCTTTAATACGGTCTTTGATTAGGTTGCTGATTTCAGAGGCATTCAATTGCATGTTTGTTCCTCTCCATTATTGGGCGATTGCTGCGCCAAGTTTGTTAAGTTTAGATACGGCTGAACCATCTACGGCCCAGTCACCAACCTTGATACGAATCCCTGCGATTAGGCTAGGGTCTTCTTCATAGGTGATCTCTACTTCTGCATCAAACTTAGCATTTAAAGCAGCACTTAATTGTTTCTTCTGCTCAACCGTTGCTTTACGAGCTGAAATAACTGTTGCACGAACACGTTTCTCTTCAATTGCTTTCAGCTCTTCAAAAGCTTCTGCAAGTGCAGGTAGTGCCGCCAATCTTTTATTTTCAGCCATAACAGTCAGAAGGTTTTTACCTTCCTTAGTCAGGTTAGATTCCATCACTGCTTCAAATACAGATACAATATCTGATCCAGCATATGACGGGTTTGCAATCATAGCTTGCATTGTTTCATCTGAAGCAATGGTCGCTAAATTCGCAAGTTCTTCTGACCACTCTGCTAGCTGATTATTGTCTTTTGCAGTTGCAAAAGCAGCTTCAGCATAAGGTCTCGCAATTGTCATTAATTCTGCCATAGAAGTTTCCTTAGATTGATTTAACTAAGGTTTCAAGCATGTCATTGTGTGCTGCTGCATCAACTTCTTTCTTAAGAATTTGTTCTGCACCAGTAACAACCAGAGAACCAACTTCTTTACGAAGATCTTCTCTTGCACGACTAACTTCTTGCTCAATTTCTGCTTGGGCGCTAGCTTTAATACGGTCAGCTTCTTCGTTAGCTTTTACTTTCGCATCTTCTACGATTTCAGAACTACGTTTTTCAGCTTGACTCAATATATTTTGAGCTTGAGCTTTTGCGTCTTTCAACACATCTTTAGCTTTTTGTTCAGCTAACTCAAGTTCATGCTTACCTTTCTCAGCGGCAGAAAGTCCGTCAGCAATTTTCTTCTGACGTTCTTCCATTAGCTTCGATAGCGGCCCCCACAGTACTTTGTTCACAAACCAAACTAATAGCACAAATGCTAACATCTGGATGAGAAGCGTTGCGTTAATACTCACAGTGGTTACCTCGCCATTCGTTAATTATATTTAATTAAGGTTGATTTCAATTAAGCGCCAATTGCCGCTGTCATTGCACCTACGAATGGGTTAGCGAATAAGAACCACATAGCGAATGCTAGGATGATGAATGGGAAAGATTCCATCAAACCAGCGAAGATGAACATGTTAGTCATTAATGCTGGACGCATCTCTGGCTGACGTGCAATCCCTTCAAGTGTCTTAGAACAAATAAGACCCCAACCAATAGCTGAACCTAGTCCAGCAGCAGCTAAAATTACACCTACACCAATAGCAGTTGCAGCGTAGATATCAGCAATCATAGTAGCAGTTACTTCCATCGACTTTCTCCTAAAGTTTTACAAGTTAAAAATAAAAAATAAAAATTGTTAAAGCTTTTCACTTTCGATCTCATTTGAGTGAAACCTCCAGTTAGGTGCGCTTAAACCTTACGTGATGACTTGATCGAAACCAAATCATCTATTCTTGTTACTGTTTATCAGGCTTGGCTTAGTGACCTTCGTCGTGAGCCATTCCTAGATATACAATTGTAAGCACCATAAAGATGAAGGCTTGAAGAGTGATTACCAACAAGTGGAAGATCAACCAACCTAAATCTAATACGATTTGTAGAGGTGCCCAGAATAAAGCAGCGGCACCCACTGCCATAGTTCCACCGATCAATGCGATCAGTAAGAATACAAGCTCACCCGCGAACATGTTACCGAACAGTCGCAATGCAAGTGAAAGTGGTTTTGATACTTCTTCAATCAATGTCATTACGATATTGAACGGGATGAAGAATTTACCAAATGGGTGGAATAGGAACATCTTTGTGAATCCCCAAACACCCTTAATCTTGATGTTAAAGTATAAAATCAAAGCAAATACAGTAAACGCCATCGCTAATGTTGTATTTAAATCCGTAGTCGGAACAACTTTTAAGTAAGCGTGTGAATCACCTGTAATTAGCTGGAATAGGTACGGTAATAGATCTACAGGGATTAAATCCATGAAGTTCATTAACCAGACCCATACAAAAATCGTTAATGCTAAAGGTGCAATGATTGGGTTGTGACCAGGAAACGCATCTCTTACGTTAGTCGCAACGAAATCTAGAATAGATTCTACAAAGTTTTGGAACCCACCAGGTGTTCCAGTTTCTAATTGTTTACCTAGACGAGCTGCTACAAATATAATCAGCATACCTAGTAAAGCACTCACAACAATGGTATCTAGGTTAAAAGTCCAGAAACCTTCACCAATGCTATTATTGGTCAAGTGGTGTTGAATATACTCAACAGTTCCCATTTTTTCGGCACTCAAGGGTCTTCTCCTTAGTCAGTCAAACGCTGCTTACCTTTGAGATTAAAGACTTGCCCTATTTGCATCGCCACAAAGGTCAATACAACTGGCATTGCTTCAAATCCAAAAACTTGCAGCCCCAAAACAAATAACACAGCTAATAGAACAAATCTAATCACTGCACTCATATATAAAATTAAAATTCCGCCCTTTGGGTCTTCTGCTGCTTTGTTATTGGCCTTTTTAAAGGTTGTACTTAACATCAGTACATTCATTATTCCAATAAAAAAACCATATGCAGCGGCCGTAGCGGAGCCTTGAGTAGCAAATATTGCGATGGCAATTAAGCCAATCACACCCTGAACAATTAAAGGCTGACTAAGATTTTTGATCATCTTTTTCTTCCTTTTCAGGTACAGGGTCTAACTTACTCGAAAGCTTGTGTACTTTCTGTAATCCACCAATAAAGCCCATCACACCACACACCATCATAAAAATCGGTGTTGTTTCAAACAATGTATCTAATACAAATCCAACCAGGAATCCGGCAGCGAGCATCGATGTAAACATCGAGCCTGCACCCATCAGCAAAAAGTTTAATGCTGGCTTTGGTGCACTACCTGGTTTTGGTTTCTGTTGGTTCGAATCATTCATGCAACGGCAAACTCTATTAATGATACTTTTTAGTTGATAATTCTTCAACCTAAACGGGGGCTAATGATATAGGTTTATAGCCCCAAAAGCTACCTCATAAAGCGCTTTTTCTTTGCTTACCGTTTAACTAGCCTCCCTAACTCACAATATAATGTGCCTATTAAAAATTGAAGCACTAGATATATTAAATAAGGGTCTAATTATTTTTTATGATCGAGATTTTTTATGATGTTTGACGTTTTTAAAATAGATTTAATAACCTGTTTAACTCATCAATATCGTTGTAACTAATTTCTAAGCGCCCCTTACCACTTTCGCGATGGTTAATCTTAACTTTAGCGGCAATTTTTTCAGCCAATTGCTCTTGCTTCTGGTTAATCTCTTCAATATGCGGTATCGCTTTTCTTTTTACTTCCGTGATCACTTTATCAGGCACTAAAATCTGCTGAACTGCTTCCTCTATTTCACGAACAGACCAACCTTTATCAATGGTTTTATTAACCAATTCCAACTGTAGATCTTCAGGCAGACTAATGATTGCACGTGCATGCCCCATGCTGATGGAACCTTTATGCAGTAATTTTTGAATTTTTTTAGGTAATTTAAGTAGACGCAATAGATTAGAAACGGCTGTTCTAGAACGCCCAACTGCATCGGCAACTTCCTGCTGGGTTAGTTCAAACTCTTTCACTAAACGCTTAAGGCCAATGGCTGTTTCAATTGGATTAAGATCTTCACGCTGAATATTTTCAATCAAAGCCATCGCTAATGTTGTTTGATTATCTGCTTGACGGATCACCACAGGCACTTTATCGAGCCCGGCTAACTGTGATGCACGCCAACGACGTTCCCCCGCAATAATCTCATAACGATCTGCCCCTAACGGTTTCACAATAATAGGCTGAACGACACCTTGAACACGGATAGAATCCGCCAATTCAGTTAAAGCGTCTTTATTAAATTCTTGCCTTGGCTGATACTTGCCTGCCTGAAGCTGTTCTATGGAAATTTTCTCAATACGTAGATCGGAGCTATTGTTCTCTGACTTCTGTTTTGCACCAATCATGGCGTGAATGCCACGCGTGCCCATTCCTGATCGTTTCTTTGCCACGGTTTTTTCCCTTTTTTCTGTCAGAGTTAAAGTTGGGTTTTACGGATGAGTTCGTTTGCTAAAGCCAAATAGGCAATCGCCCCGTTGGATGCGGCATCATAATCTAAGATCGACTCACCATAACTGGGGGCTTCGGCTAAACGAACATTTCTTGGAATAATGGTCTGTAATACTTTCATTCCGAAATGGGCAACCAATTCATTAGAGACATCATTCGCTAAGTTGTTACGACGATCATGCATCGTTCTTAACAGACCATCAATGTGTAATTTTTCATTAAGCTGTTCTTGTACGGTTTCAATCGTATCCATCAAAGCAGATAGACCTTCCAGCGCAAAAAACTCACACTGAACTGGAACAACAATTCCATCGGCTGCGGTTAACGCATTGATGGTCAACATATTCAAAGTGGGTGGGCAGTCAATTAATACCACATCATAGTTGCTTCGAGCTTTTTTAAGGGTCTTACGTAGACGCTTCGGCCCCATATCCTCTTCCAACAACTCAACTTCGGCTGCGGTTAAGTCGCCATTTGCCGGCAGCAGATCTAATCCTGCTTGCTCAACATAAACAATCGCTTGTTTGGCTTTGCACTCCCCCACCAACACTTCAAATACGGAGTTATTAAGATTATCTTTATCCACCCCAATTGCTACCGTTGCATTTCCTTGAGGGTCTAAATCAATCAACAGAACTTTTTTACCTAACCGTGCCAAAGCGGCCGCTAAATTAACGCTCGTTGTGGTTTTACCCACTCCGCCTTTCTGATTTGCTAATGCAATCACTCTGCCCACAAATGTCACCCAGTGTCTGTTGAATTCTTAGAAACCTTTGCATGAGTCATGGTCGAAAGAAAAATGCGTAAAAACTTTACTGATTGAGGCCTCAAACGCAGTTAATAGCAAGCTATTAACAAGTTTTAAAACGAAAAGCTGTGAAGTTTTAACCATTTTTACTCGTTTATGATTTCGTGCAAAGGTCTCTCTTAGTTGTTACTTGCTTAAGCCGATCGACTGGCTTTAATTAATATACGTTCTGCGTTTAAGCCTGGCACAAGTAAATCGATGGTTTCATCAATTTTAGCCAGGCCTGCCAGCTTTGAATAATCTTCAAAATCTTTTTGTGCTTTCATTGCCCACCAGTGACCGTCATCCGCCAGCAGGTGCTGAGTCCAATGCAACATGTCTTCCATAGAAGCAAAGGCACGAGAAATCACGCCATCATATAATTCTACTGGCTGATACTCTTCAACACGGCTATGTAAAACCTGTGTGTTGGTTAGCCCAAGCTCTGCTTTTGCTTGAATGAGAAAACGGGTTTTTTTGCTGTTGCTATCTAATAGATCAACTTGACGTTCTGGATAACAGATCGCCAATGGAATTCCAGGCAGGCCACCCCCAGTTCCGACATCAATCAAGCGTTGGCCGCTAATTTGTGGCACAACCGTTAGACTATCTAAAAGATGTTTTACCAACATCTCTTTAGGATCACGAATGGCCGTTAAGTTGTACACCTTATTCCACTTTTGTAACAAGGTCAAATAGTCCATTAACTGCTGAATAGACTGCTCTGGTAGGTTTAAACCAATTTGTTCTAAACCTTGTTCTAATTGCTTTTGTAAAAATGGGTTTTCCATACTAAATTAGGCTACCTTGTTACCTGAGCGGTGCTTTTTGATTGAAATCATTAAAATAGAGATGGCTGCCGGCGTGATGCCAGAGATACGGCTTGCCATGCCTAAGGTTGGTGGCTTGTGGTCACGTATTTTCTGCTTTACTTCATTCGAAAGTCCAGAGATCTTATCCAAATCTAAATCTTCCGGAATCTGCATATTTTCAGAACGTCTTAATTTATCAATATCCTGTTTCTGACGCTCAATATAACCCGAATACTTAGCTTCAATCTCAACCTGATCCACCACCGCTTCATCTGTCACCGCATCACCAAACAGAGTCAATTCCGCCAAGGCGTTATAACTGACTTTTGGGCGCTTTAGCAGATCATACAAACTCTGCTCTTTACTTAATGGTAGCTCCATTAACTCTTCAGCTTTTTTAGCTTCATCGTGTGATGGATAGATCCAAGTCTCTTTTAAACGTGATAACTCACTTTGTAACGATTCCAGTTTGCTCTCAAACGCCATCCAACGTACATCATCAATCAGCCCTAATTCACGCGCAATCGGTGTCAGACGTTGATCTGCGTTGTCTTCACGCAACATCAAACGGTATTCGGCACGTGAAGTGAACATACGATAGGGCTCATTGGTGCCTAAGGTAATTAGATCATCCACCAGAACACCTAAATAAGCTTCATCTCGACGTGGATACCACTGCTCTTTCTGTTGGGCTCGACGTGCCGCATTGATCCCCGCCAACAGACCTTGCGCTGCGGCTTCTTCATACCCAGTGGTACCGTTGATTTGTCCGGCAAAAAACAGACCATGAATGTGCTGAGTTTCTAAAGTTGGCTTTAAACCACGTGGATCAAAGTAATCGTACTCAATCGCATAACCTGGACGCATAATTCTAGCGTTTTCCAAACCTTTCATGGATTGTACAATCTGAATTTGGGTTTCAAACGGTAGGCTGGTTGAGATACCGTTTGGATATAGCTCGGTTGTGGTTAGCCCTTCTGGCTCAATAAAGACCTGATGGCGATCTTTATCGGCAAAACGCATCACCTTGTCTTCAATCGACGGACAATAACGTGGCCCCACACTGTCAATCTCACCATCATCAGAATACATTGGCGACTGATCTAATGACGCCATAATCGCTTCATGGGTCTGTTCATTAGTATAGGTGATGTAGCAAGGGATCTGTTTAGGGTGCATTGAGCGTTTGCCCATAAACGAGAAGGTCGGCACCGGGTCATCCCCCGGTTGCTCCTGCATGGCATCAAAGTCAACCGTACGTGCATCAATTCTCGGCGGGGTTCCGGTTTTTAAACGCCCAACCGGCAGCTCCATTTCACGTAAACGTTCCGCCAAACGGTTAGATGGCTCATCACCAGCACGACCGCCTTCATAGTTTTGCAAACCAATATGAATGCGCCCTGCTAAAAAGGTTCCAACGGTTAACACCACCTGATTAGCAAAAAACTTCAGTCCCATTTTGGTGACAACGCCGCGAACCTGATCGCCTTCCAGAATCATATCTTCAACAGGTTGTTGGAAAATCGTTAAGTTCACCTGATTTTCCAAACGGGTGCGAATCGCCTGACGATAAAGCACACGGTCAGCCTGTGCGCGAGTAGCGCGAACTGCTGGGCCTTTAGAAGCATTAAGGGTACGGAACTGAATCCCTGCCTCATCAATCGCCAATGCCATAATGCCGCCTAATGCATCAATCTCTTTAACCAAATGGCCTTTACCAATCCCACCAATCGCTGGGTTACAGGACATCTGCCCCAAAGTATCAATATTATGTGTCAGCAATAGGGTTCGTAATCCCATGCGAGCCGAAGCCATAGCCGATTCCGTTCCGGCATGACCCCCGCCAACAACAATGACATCATAGTTTGAGATTTGCGCATCCATTGCAGCATTCCTTTGGGTGTAATTCGATTGATTTAAGCCGCAACCAACTAAACAGGTCTGCTTAAATAGAGACCTTTGTACGAGTCATAATCAAGAGAAAAATGAGGAAAAATTTTACTGATTGAGGCCTGAAACGCAGTTAATAGCTAGCTATTGACAAGTTTTAGAACGATAAACAGTGAAATTTTAGCCATTTTTAATTGTTTATGGTCTCGAGCAAAGGTCTCAAATAAAATAGTCGTACATTTTACCATAAGCTGATAGCATTGAACTAGGCATAGACAAGGTGAAATAGTGGAGTAACACAGATGAAGGCTTTTATGACTAAAAACAACTGGATAGGGTTTGGATTTGCACTGTCAGCAGGCCTGTCTATCTCTCTTATGGCAGGCTGTTCAAATACCCCACCAAAAAGCATGATTAATGTTCAAGCAGGTGAACATTTCATTTTAAATCAAGCGATTGAAATTCCAGCAGGCAAAATTAGACATTACATTCAGTTTGGTCAACTCAGCAGCGGCTTTAGTCACTATGACCAACACTGCCGAATAGAGCTGTATAAACTGCCTGAAACGACCACTATCATTCAGCCACAACGTTTTTTAATAGAACGTGTCGCAATTGATGAAGAGATGATTGCTCAACAGCCTACTTCCCTTCAGTTTGCGGCTAATCAATACAGTAACGTTCAAACGGATGCCGTACCCATACAAGTTGCGTTTGGAGAGTATCAACGGGTTGAAACCATGGACCTGGTTTATCTATATTTGAAGTCTGACAGTCAACCGAATGTCTATCGTCTAACCTGTGCCGGTTCTTTAAGTAACGGTAACCTGTTAGATACACCAAGAAGCTACCGCCCTCAACGAGAAGAGATCAATCGCATTTTAGGCAATGTCGGTTCCATTCAAGACTAAAATTTTGACAACTTTTAATCTGACCAGGCCTGATCAGATTATTGTTGCACATTCTAAACTGCGGGTTATTTGCTGTGATTAGCTAAAGATACCTGACGAATGCGTTCTGCCGGACGATACAGCTGTTGCATCAGATAGGTTTTGAAGTCTTGCGGAAAGTCGCCTTTATCTAACGCCACTTGCATACACTGTAACCACGCATCTCGTTCCGCTTCACCTACTTTAAGGTGGGCATGCGCCATCGGGATATTGATACCACCAAACTTTTCAGCATAAATTTGTGGGCCATTCATCCAGCCCGATAGAAAGTACACCAACTTTTCTCGTGATTGGCTCAAATCATCCCGGTGCATCTGACGAATATGTTGCGCTTGAGGCAAGGTTTCCATGACTTCGTAAAAATCATCCACTAACTTCACCAAACCATCATAACCACCCACCGCTTGATAAGTCGCATCCCCCATCCCGTACATCACTGGATCTTTATCTATTGTGCTAGCCGTCATTATCCTGGTCTCTTGCTATTTGAATTCGGGCGCACGGTTAATCGCTTTGCCAAGTTCTAAGCTCCCAATACCAATGCATCTCGCATCTGCATAAACGCGATTAAAAATTCAAACAGCAAACGCCAAAAGAGCTCGCCAAATAGAAACGCCATCACAAACAGTAACAACCATTTAAAACGCGTCTGCCAACGGATATTCTCTCTAATCAACTGCTTGCTAGTCTGTAAACCTGTTTCCACAACCGGCACTCGGCCAACTAACCACGTTTTAAACCACAGCATAAACCAAATCAACATCAACGGCATCACCACCGCCCCCATGTAATAGAAGGCTATCAGCACTTCGATACTGATTAAGGTATCAAAACTTAAAAAAGACCACATATTGATTCCTACCAGGCCTGTTCAGAATGAATTCATCCAATATAAACGCCTTTTTATTGTTTTTTCTGTAATCGATATCGCGGTGAGTGTTGATGTAAATCATCCCAACCTTCGTCCGCTATAATATCTTCTTCCGGCTCATCTATTGGTCGATTGTCTTTTACCCACTCATAACCGAACAGACCTGCTAAAACATTCATCAGATTTAACAACATGGCTACTGACGTACCGTGCGTGAAATATCAAATTCGTCTTCAAAGTTTGAACGATACGGGTTGATGTCTAAGCCACCACGACGAACATAACGTGCATACACTGTTAAGGCCGTAGGCTGACACTGTTTTTGAATGTCGGTGAAAACTCGTTCAACACACTGCTCATGAAACTCATTATGCTCACGAAACGAGATTAGATATTTGAGTAGGTCCTCATGATTGATTTGTGGTCCTTGATAGCGAATCACAATCGAACCCCAATCCGGCTGACCGGTTACTAAACAGTTGGATTTTAAAAGATGACTATTTAAAGTCTCTTCCACTACATCACCCGCAGCAGAAAGCAGCTGAGCGTTCACTTGATAGTCGGTGACTTCAATGTCCAACTCATCTAAACAGTCTCCAGGCATGGCACCAATTAAAGTCTCTTCATATTGTAAAGAACGCACATCAACCGCCACCTCGCCTCCACACGCTGCGGACAGATCTTTAATCCAAGTTTCAACCACGCTCTCTTGTGATTCAAAACGGGTACCATTAAATGAGTTTAAATAGAGCTTAAAAGATTTAGATTCGATTAGGTTGGGGCAGTCTGCCGGAAAAGCAAACTCGGCAATCACTGCAACGGGCTTGCCTTTAGGATTTAACCAAGAAACTTCGAAGGCCGTCCAAATATCCAAACCTTGAAACGGCAGTGAAGTTAAATCAAACCCTAAGTCATCACGCTTCTCTTGACGAGGAATCGGAAACAAGATCTTTGGATCATAGGTTTTACAGTACGGGGTCGATTGCCCCAAAAGGCTCTGTTCAGCAGTTGAAACGTTGGACTTTTCGCTCAAGGGAGACTCCAAATAAAAGATTTTTTACGATTATAGCAGGAACTTAACCATTAGTTTTTTATGAGCGCTTAAGCTAAACAAACATCAGAGTTAACACTCATGTCATAGAAATGATTGATTTATAGGACAATAGCTTTTCTTATACTCTTTAAAACTTGAGCGTATAATGAACCATTCACTGGTCATTGATCGGGTTAAAGAGCCCTTTGAGAAATAGAGAACCTCTATGCTTCAACCGCTACGCAACTTAAAAATAAAAACCAAGCTCGCTCTGTTTTTACTGATTCCTTTTTTAAGTATCGCTTATTTTGCGGGGGCAACGTTTTTAAGTAAATACAGCCAGTACCAAAGTGCTCAGATCACCCATAATACACTGCAACTTAATACCCTATTAGCGGAACTCATCCACTCTGCTCAAAAAGAGCGCGGGTTAAGTGCCGGTTATATTGGCAGTAAAGGGGTTCGTTTTAAACAAGCCCTTTTTCAACAGCGCCAACAAACTAATCAAATTATCGAAAAAATCCAAGTTCATATTCAAAGCAATCCTTACCCTAATCACATCAGTCAAAAGCTTTCAATACTCAAAAAACACGCAGCAAATCGCAACAAGATTCGTAACCAAGTCGACAAACTACATACTATAAACTTAAACCACGATAAAATCTTTAAGCACTACTCAACCGGTATTCAACTGATCTTAAACACGGTTGAATCGTTACAGAACTTTTATCAGGACAACACCCTATTAAAACAAGGCGATGCCTTCACCACGCTTTTATGGCTATCTGAAAAGGCCGGGCAAGAACGTGGACGACTCAACCAGGTCTTTGCTCAACAACAACTGACTGTCGGTGTTTTACAAGAAGTGGCCGCTTACATCGAATTGCAATCCAACCTTTTATCTAAGTTCAGCAATGCTATCGATGGCGTCTATCAAGGTAATTTAGCCGATTTAATTGGTGAACATCAGCAACCTGCATTCCATCAATTACGTGCTTCAGCCTTAAGCAAGTTTACCCGTATGGATCTATTAAATCGTATCTATTCAGAGATCGGTTATGGGGGTCTTATCCATGACTTTAAAAACTATGTTATTCGTGGAAATGATATGTATGCCGTGCGTTTTCAACGTCGCCTAACCAATATTATTAACATCATTGACCAATATCTAAAGTTACCTGGGATCAGCTCTACCGAAGTATTACACTTATCTCAACTAGAGCAGGTTTTTCAAGAGTACCAAACCAATCTAGATGTCATTAAGCAGATGCATCGACAACAAAAAACAGTTAAAGCGATTGATGACCGAGTCAAAGTCAACGATGATCCCGCTCTGCAAGCACTTAACTGGTTGAAAAAAGAGGTCACCGATTTAGATACCGAACTGTGGTGGAACTTGGCAACACAAAGAATTAACCGTATTATCCATGCCGAGCAACAACAACTATTAAATATGCAAAATCACGCTAATGAACTGGTTGCTGAAGCACAGCGTGTAGTCATTTATTACGCTCTGTTAATACTCTTTGCCTTTGTCGTTTCTGGCTGGTTAGCCTATCAGTTAGCACGCCGCCTCGTCTACGACGTGGTAGCCATGTCTGAAAACGTTAAAGGGATGATTAAAGAGAACAAGTTTAACGACTCTTTGGATAGCTCAGGTGAAGACGAAATTTCTGATTTGGCTAACTCATTTAACCAGCTAATGTATGAACGTAATGTCTATGAGAACCTAATTTGGTCACAAGCCAATTACGACCATTTAACCAACCTGCCCAACCGAAAGTTTTGTCTTGACTTGCTGACTAACGAAATCCACCATGCCGCACGAGACAAAACCAAAATTTCGGTTCTGTTTTTAGATCTCGATCACTTTAAAGCGGTGAATGACACCTACGGCCATGCATCAGGTGATAGCCTATTAATTCAAGTTGCGAAACGTATTCAAAGTCGCATTCGTAATACTGATATTGTCGCCCACCTGTCAGGCGATGAGTTTATTATTGTGTTAACTCACCAATATGATTTTGAAGACACCGAAGCCATCACAAAAAAACTGATTAAAACCCTGTCCCAACCATTTGAGCTTGAAAGTGCTTACCAAGTTCAAATTTCAGCCAGCGTGGGGATCAGTCTCTATCCAGAAGATGGCACAACCGCTTCTGAACTCATTAGCAATGCCGATACTGCGATGTATCAGGCTAAAAAAGCAGGCAAAAACACCTTCCGTTTCTTTACCGAAGAGATGAATATTGCGATTCAAACCCGTTTAACCATCGAACGAGAGTTAAAAACCGCAATCCAAGAAAATCAGTTCCAACTGCACTATCAACCGATTATTAACACTCAAACAAATGAGATTAAAGAGGTTGAAGCGCTACTGCGTTGGCAACACCCAGATAAAGGGCTGTTATACCCTGAAGAGTTCATTCATGTTGCCGAACAGTCAGGCCTAATTAAACAGATTGGTGACTGGGTGTTACAACAGAGCATGAAAGATGTGTCTGACTGGCATCAACTGCACCAGATACGGTCCCAATTATCGATTAATATCTCCAGTAAACAGTGTAGCGACCATTGCCAAACGTTGATCAATCAAGTCAGTGAGTATGCAGAACAAACTCAGTTTGATTTAAGTCGTTTGAACCTTGAAATAACCGAACATACTTTAATGGACTACTCAGAAAATGTTGCCAAGAATATGCACGCATTTCGTAATATGGGTATTGGCCTGCATTTAGATGATTTTGGAACCGGCTACTCCTCTTTAAGTTATCTGAAACGTCTTCCAATGGACACGCTGAAAATTGATGCGGTGTTTGTTCGTGATATTTTTGAAGATGATGAAAGTAAACAGTTGGTCCAAGCAATTATTGGAATGGCGAAGAGTTTAAAACTGGATGTCATTGCTGAAGGGATTGAAACACCAGAACAGTGTGATTTTTTAGAAGCTCAAGGTTGCCAACTACTTCAAGGTTACCTAATATCAAAAGCCTTGCCTGCTGACGAATGTTTAAAGTTTATTCAAAACCATCAGGCAAAACCCGCTTCAACTTAAAAGGTTGAAGTTTATTTCGTTATATCAATTAACCCGCAACATCAAAGTTACGTAATGCTGTTCTAAATGCATTAAACGGGTTCAATAAAGCATCCGCAATAATAATTGCAAAACCAATCCAGTGAAAAAAGTTAGGCTGTTGGCCTTCCACAAACCACAAATAACTCAACAGGCCTGTTGCTAACACCACGGTTAACACCGCCCAGAACTGATCTAATAAAAAGGCAAAGGCGCTCACGTCACCCGACTTAAACATCTCAATAAACAGAATCGCCACCGCAATCGAAATAAACACATAGCCCACCGTGCCTTCTAATGAAATCTGAAAATACTCGGTGGCAATTAAGAACAGAACAATAAACAACATCCAAGGCAAGCGCCCTAAGCTTGATAAAGTTCCACCACTTGAAACTGATACATTTGAACCCATTGGTTACTCCTCATTAACTGGTTTTATTTTTTTGAAATCGAACACATCTTAGCGTATGCATACTGTTTTCGATAATCAATTTCATTATTCTGATTATTAATGCTTAAAGTGTCAGGCTTCACTCAGACATTCGTTTTGGGTTCTCTAGTTTAGCTAGGGCTTGATTGATACGCTGCTTAAAATAGAAAGAAAAATAATCATAAGCGCCTGAGTTATTCATTCTTAAATCCAAATCATCACCTTCTGAATTTACAAATACCATATTGGGAAAAGTCGTCACGTTATAGAGTTCAGCCATCTCACTATTCGGCACCTCTTGGCCGTCAAAATCCAATACTGTTTCATTGGCGTTGGCTCGAATCTCTACAATTTCTATAAACTCCTCTACAATGCCATTTTCAACCAAGGGTAACAACGCATTCTCTTTTAATTTATCGCACGCTCCGCAACGCACACGGCTAAAGAAAATCACCACGGGTATATTCTCTTGTTTAGCTCGTTCCGCTACTTTGGCAAAACTCTTAACTTCGTGCATCTGCCAGTCTGCTTGAACAGGAAACAGCCACATAAAACTGATCAATATCGCTGTCATTCGTAACAACATGATTAAATGCTCCTTCTCTACTAGAGTTAGCAATGTAACACTCCTAAGACAACTCAACAAGACTCACAAACCTCATACTTTAATCTCCAAGTATTAAGCTATAATCCAATTATTAGCCCAAATAATTGTGGTATTTATGCTCGAATTTCATAGCTTACTTCTTTCTGCTGGTGGTCTAGGTCTGTTTTTATTAGGCATGATCATTATGACCGACGGCCTCAAACGGCTCGCGGGCGATCGTTTGCGCTCTACACTATTTGAGTTTACCCGTACCCCTACTTCAGGTGCCGCTACCGGTGCCATCACCACCGCCATTGTGCAATCTTCGAGTGCCGCCACCGTTGCTGCTGTTGGTTTCGTTGGTGCGGGGTTAATGACCTTTCCCAATGCATTAGGGATTATCTTTGGTGCCAATATCGGAACAACCATTACTGGCTGGCTGGTTGCCCTACTTGGGTTTAAATTTTCTATCGATAACCTAGCCTTACCGTTGATTCTATTTGGGGTGTTATTGCGCCTGTTCGGTAAAGGTAAAGTAGCACAAGGCGGGCTGGCTCTAGCGGGGTTTGGATTACTTTTTGTCGGGTTAGATACCATGCAATTAGCGATGGTCGATATGCGTAGCCTGCTCGATTTTAGCCAACTACCCACTGACAATCTCTTAGGCCTATTAAAGCTGCTGTTTCTTGGGCTGCTCTTCACCGTCGTTACCCAATCCTCCAGTGCAGGGGTGGCAGTGACTTTAACCGCTCTATTCACAGGACTGATTCAATTTGAACAAGCCGCCGCTTTAGTCATCGGTATGGATGTTGGAACCACCGTTACCTCACTGATTGCCAGCATTGGGGGCACGGTTGGAGCAAAACGCACTGGATTATCTCATGTGGTGTACAACTTCCTTACCGCTATTCTGGCGTTACTGCTTATTACCCCTTATACCCAGGCCTGGTCATTTTTTGCACCGGGCGAATTAAACAATCATGCTGAACTGGCATTAGTCGGTTTTCATACGCTATTTAATGCGGTTGGCGTATTGGCTATTCTGCCTTTTGCTAACCCATTTGCCCGTTTAATTGAACGACTCGTGCCTGATAAGCCAAGCGAACACACTCAACAGTTAGACCCTCAACTACTGCACACCCCAGAACTGGCTTTAAATGCCATACAAGTCACTTTAATTGATTTAACCCATGCATTAGTGACCGAACTGCAACACCTCATGCACAGTCAACCCATTGGCTCGTATCAGTCTGATTTAGAACAGTTACAAATTGAGTTAGACCAAACTCAAAGCTACTTAGATCACATTCATCTGCATCAATCCGATTACAAACTCTGGGGGCGACTCACCTCAATGATCCACGCTTTGGATCACCTGCAACGCCTACATGAGCGCTGTGAAGAGGAGGCGGATCGAGCCGAAGCGTCTAAAAAGTTTCCAACCCTTTCCAAAGCCAGCCATCGTTTAACCGAAGACTTAAAGTCACTAGATCAATCCATTCATAACAATAAGTGGACTTTGGCAGTCAATCAAAGCCGTGATCTACACCACTTTATCCACCAAGACGCCGAAAGCTATCGGCACAGAATGGTTCAAAGAATGGGACGAGGAGAGATCGAAGCGGATCAATGCTGGGATGCTTTAGAAGCAATTCGCTGGATGGAACGAGTCAGTAAACACCTTTATCGCATCAGTTATCATCTACAAAAAATGCTTTTAAACTCGGGAAAATAACCCGACAGGCCTGTTAAGTTAGATTCATGAAAATTTCATCTGCCTTAATCTTTGAAGATTATAATAACCGCCAATTAAACGTCACATTTCAGAATATTTAGGACAGGCAATGCTAACCATTTTAATACTGGGTATGATTTTAACCGCGTTGGCTTTAGGCATTCTTTGGGGTGGCTTTAAAATTTTACGCCAGAAAGCCATGTTTAAAGAATCGTTAAATAGTCGTACCGCCAATAAACGCATGTTGCAACTCACCTTATTCATCTATTTTGCTGGCATCATTACAACCATTGCGTTTATGGCTTAAATAATTACTTTAACTTAAACATTAACGTCCTTGACCATAACCTCCGCCTGGACGATTCTGCTGATTAACATGTCCTTTTTGTGCTGGTGGCTTATCTGCAAATGGCACCCCTTTTTCTTTGGCACGTAACCGCATTTTTTCATGATGTGTCTGACGAATCTGCTCACGTTCTGCTTCGCTATTAGCATTACGCATTGCCGCTCGATGTGCTTGCTGCTCTTCTTGAGTCATTAACTGCGAACCATATACAGGTTGCTCTTCCATAGCCGTAGCCGGCATTGATAATGCTAACAACAAGGTTAAGAAAACAAGTTTCAATTGATTGAGTTTTAACATGATATTTTCCTCTTAATAAGAAAATCTTCTGTATCTTTCAAATAAGGTACAACATTCAGTTTAAGCGTAAAACAAAGCATCCAACAAATGAATTTTTTCTATTAAAAGTCGTTAAGAATAAATTTTTCTAATCTCAACAGGCCTGTGGAGCTCTGAATAACAAACCTTTAAAAAAAAAGTGACGGTCGTAATTTTGCATTGTTGCGTAGTAATACATTGGTTACTTTAGCGGTTTATTAAGTTTCTTAATGCGTTTTCGCAAACTTTGTATCTGCTTATGGTTCACCTCTAATGCATCAGAAACCAGTTTTTCATCAAAACTTGTTACGTTTTTTTGTTCAAGCAAGAAGTTAGCTAGAATTGAAAAATCATGCTCTTGACCCAGAACATCGCCTAGTTGCTCCAAGGTCTTCAAATTAGTTTTCGCAATGTGTAAACCGCACTGTTTCAATAATTTTAATTGATGAAACAGGTGCTTTACCCACTTACGCCATTCATGATGTTTTTTAACACTTGTTTTATGCTGAATTGATTTCTCTGCCCACTTAAAACTATACATGTAGGTTTTATGCAGCCCGTTTTGAATCTGTTGATTTGAGATCTGATCACACGGTAAAGCCTGCCAAACCTCATACTCCAGTTGAAAGTTTGAGAGCACACTCTGCCAGTCAATATTGTCAGATTCCGACTTAATATCTGCTGTGGTTCTTTCTTCAATAATCGTCTTAAGGCGCTGACATTGTTCATCTTGAAGTTGGGTAGCGATCATAGACAAACTGTCGATTAGCACATGCCGATCTCGTGTGCCAGCAAGGCATTTTGCAGTAGTACGCAACCGCTGATTCGCCTGTTTAAAGGTTTCATCATCAACCGCAAAACGAATAAGCTGCCAATAGGCTCTTAAACGTTTAGTGGTCACACGCAATTCATGAATGCCCTCGGTGTCGCTACGATTGTTAGATTGCGTGATCTCAATCGCTTTTTCGAGTCGTTTAACCACTTTTTTCTGAATCCGCTGAATCAGCGGCTGGCGTTGTTTTTGTTCAAAAATATGATTGATTGCTTGGGTAGATTGATTACGTTTCATTCTCCCTCCCATTCGATAAAAAATAGCGTTTAAAATGACTACATTAACCTATTTTTTGAACGGTTAAATGAACTTAAAATGAAACTAGATCGAGTCAACTATTCAACGATAGAAAAGTGGCACTTATTGGCTGTTAAAGTCGCTGAAAAGCCTTCAACATTATCATCGGGCAAAGAGATCGACATCAACACTTGTTGCTGATAATCAACGTTTAGTATCTCACCTTCCACCAGCGATAACCAATGACGCACTGGCTGCTCTTGGGAAAATTCACAGCGAATATGAACTTCTGTTTTAGGCACTTCCTGTTCTGTTTTTAAAACTTCCATCACCGCTTGCGCTGCTTGACCATAAGCACGCGTTAAACCGCCTGCACCAAGTTTGATGCCACCAAAATAACGCACTACAACGATCATAATGTCCCCAACTCCTTTATGTTGCAGGACATTAAGAATCGGCTTACCCGCCGTGCCCGACGGCTCACCGTCATCGCCCATGCCTGCATTGGTGGCACAATTTGGGTTACCCAGTTGATACGCCCAACAATGATGACGAGCATCCGGAAATTCAGATTTGAGTTCGTCAAGCCAGGTCATGCCGGCTTCTCGGCTAGAGATGTGAGAAGCATAAGCGATAAAACGGCTTTTTTTGATCTCAATTTCAGCAATGGCTTGCTGTTTAGGTATTGGATAAGACATGATTTAAAAAGTGAACAGGCCTGTTGAAGTTAAAAAAGAGCGGTTTAGGTTCATATAACCACTGAGTTGCAGCACCTGATGCTTTAGCCTATTGGTTTAACGTTAAGGCTGTTTTAGTCGAGCCAGCACGTCATAAAGGCTGTCACCTAGAGGTTGCAAAATCACCATTTCGGCAGGTTCAATTCGAATCAGAGCGAGTTCCCCGATATTAGGGAGATGTGTCACCAGAACTAAATTACCTTGGCCTTGATATTCACTGATTTTCTGTCGAATTTGCTGTAAATTTTGATTCGCTTGCTCAGGAGTCAGTGCCTTACTTAAACGCAAAAGAGGTTCAACTTCAAAGCTACCAAATGCCAACTCTGCGGTGTCCTTGGTCCGACAATGCGGGCTGGCTAACACTTGTTGAACAGGTATTTTATGAGTTTTGAACTGCGCAGCAATGGCTTCAGCTTGTTGTCGACCCTTGTCATTCAGGTTCTTTTCACTAAAGCAGCTATCATCCAGTAGAAACGAGTCACCAAAACTACGGTCAATCTCCGCATGACGCACTAAAACCACTTTTCCGCCAGTTTGTAGAGTTTGCCAAAACACGGCTTCCGATTCAGACTGAGCCTTTACAACAGGTTGATAAAAAACCAAAATAAAGGCAACCAGTGGGATAAACCAACTTCGTAACATATGCGCTCCTAAATTCAAATTCACTTGAATGGTTAAAGCTTAAGCGACTGCTTTCTCCAACTTTACTCTAAACCACAAGGCATACAGTGCCGGTAAGAACAGCAAGGTTAGCAGGGTTCCAACACCAATTCCGCCAATCAGCACAAAAGCCATTGGCCCCCAGAAAGTAGAGGTGGTTAGTGGAATAAACGCTAACATTGCCGCCACAGCGGTTAGCACCACGGGTCGGGCACGACGAATCGTAGCATCAATCACCGCATCGCCTAGAGGCAAGCCTTGCTTCACATTGTCATCAACCTGCCCAGTTAGGATTAATGTATTACGCATCAAAATCCCAGCTAATCCAATCAATCCCAAATTCGCTACAAAGCCAAACGGCTGATCAAACAGCAACATGGCTGAAACAGCTCCAATAAGCCCTAAAGGAGCGGTAACAATAACCATAAACAAGGTACTAAATGACTTCACTAAAAGCATAATCAATAATGTCATCGTCAATAGCATCAACGGCATCATCGCCTGAATGGAGGCTTCGGCTTTACTAGACTCTTCCACCGAACCACCGACATCGATTCGATACCCATAAGGTAAGGCATCAATCAGGGGCTGCATTTGGTCTTGAATCAATTTAGTTGCATCTGGTGGCTGCATTCCTGCCACCACTTCACTGTTAACGGACAGGTACAACTCACGATTACGTCGTTCTAACAGCGGGTCTTCATAGCCAATTTCAATCTGACCCAACTGCTCAAGTGGCAGTGCATGACCTTGTGGCGTTTTAATAATCACACTACTCAGTTCACCGACTTTAACACGCGTTTCCTCATTGGCACGTAACACCACATTGACGGTACGAATCTGCTCTCTAATTTGAGCCACTGGGCTGCTTTGTAGTTGAGCTTGTAATTGCTCGGCGACATCTTGGCTGGTTAACCCTAGCTGAGCCAGACGTACCTTATCCATATTCAAGTTTAATACTGGCGTACGCTGTCCCCACTGAAGATGCGGATCAATCGCAAAGTCCTGCTTGGCAATCAGTAATCTTAAATCATTGGCAATACGTCGTAACTCATTGGCTTCTGGCCCAACCACCCTAAAGGTCACTGGCCAAGTTACCGGTGGCCCAAACAATAATGGATGTACACGAACACGTGCTTCAGGAAATAAGCCTTCTTCAACTTTGCTGATCAATTTAGCCTGTAACGCATCACGTGCCTCTTTGTCATGCGTCACCACAATGATTTTGGCAAATGCAGAGTTCGACAGCTCTGGATTCAACGCCAAGAAGAAGCGAGGTGCACCACGACCTACGTAAGCCGAAACCGATTTAACTTCATCGTACTCTTGAATCAAGGCTTCAACACGCTGGCTCACCGCATCGGTAACATTAATACCCGTGCCTTCTGGTAAGTAAAGATCAACCATCAATTCTGGTCGATCGGAACTTGGAAAGAACTGTTTAACCACCGCATTTTTCATTCCCAATGCGGCTGCAATAAAGATCAATACAGTGAACAATACCACCCAAATTTTATGGCGAACACAGCCTGTCACCACTCGCTTTAAAAGGCGATAAACCTTGGTATCGTAAATGTCTTTTTTAGGGGCATGATCAACGGATTCAGTATGGTTTTTGTGCTTAAGAATTTTCACTCCAAGATAGGGCGTGAAGTAGACTGCGACAATCCACGAAGCGATCAGCGTAATGCCTAATACCCAGAAGATATTACCTGCATAATCCCCAACTCTGGATTGTGCTAACCCAACTGGTAAAAATCCAACCACGGTGACCAAGGTTCCAACCAGCATCGGTGCGGCGGTGACATTCCAGGAGTGTGCCGCTGCTTTGACCTTATCAACCCCCTCTTCCATTTTGACCAACATCATCTCAATGGCAATAATCGCATCGTCCACCAATAAACCAAGTGAGATAATCAAAGCCCCTAAGGTGATACGGTCAAAGTTCAAGCCCTGCATAAACATAAACACAAACGTCATGGCCAAGGTTAAAGGTACCGCTAAAGAGACGATAAACCCAGCTCGTAACCCTAAGGTAATCAGGCTCACCACCAGCACCACAAACAGAGCAGTAATAAACTTTATTTCAAAGGTAGAAACCGCACCGTGAATCGCATCGGCTTGGTTTGTGACTTTGTCCAACACAATGCCTAACGGTAGTTGCGACTGATAGCCCTCTTCAAACGCTTTTAAGTGTTTCTCTAACACCAGGCCGTCCGTTTTGGGTGCCATGACTACCCCAACCAATAAGGCTTGTTCACCTCTATTTCGTACCAAATAGCTCGGTGGGTTTTCATAGCCGCGATAGACATTGGCAATGTCCTGCAACACCACCTGCTTATCACCAATAATCAGCGGCAATTGTTTAATTTGATCAACCGAATCTTCATGCGTATTCATACCGCTATTCGCTCGTATATACAAACGAGGCCCTTTGGTTTCAATAAAACCGGATGCCGTCACTGACAGGTGACCATTAATTGCCTGCTGAACCTGCGGTAACGCTAACCCAATCTGCGCTAGCTGCTGTTTATCTAAATCAATAAAAATACGTTGTGGCTGTTCACCAATTAAGTTGACCTTTTTGACCCCTTCAACACGACGTAGAGCAATCTGTAATTTGTCGGCTTCCCTAACCAATTTTTCTTGCGGCCAATCTTTGGCTGTTAATCCATACAGAGTGAAATAAACATCTTCAAAATCATCATTAAAAAATGGACCTTGCACACCGCTTGGGAGGTATTTAGCTTCATCCCCTAAACGTTTGCGCACTTGGTAATAAAGATCTTGCGTCATCCCTTTTGGGGTATGTTCTGCAAAGGTCACCAGCATATCCACGCGCCCCGCACGTGCTTTGGTTTCAACACGGTCAAAGTACAGGATCTCTTCTAAGCGCTTTTCCAGCGGGTCAGCAACCTGATTTTGCATCTCCACAGCCGTGGCACCTGGCCAGGTTGCAGACACCACCATCGTATTCACATCAAAAGAGGGGTCTTCAGCACGCCCCATATGCAAAAAAGCATAGATACCAGCAATCGCCACTACCAAGATAAAATACAGCGTTAAAGAACGCTCCTTAACCGCATAGGCTGAGACATTCCAGCGGTTCATTCGGCTGACTCCCTAACCATTTGACCTTCATTCAGTTGATGCACCCCTAAAGAGACAATCGTGCTCACTTTGCTGAAGTCGCCCTCAACCCATGCCCAACGTTCAGACAAGGTTTTGACTTTGACAGGCACACGAAATACTTGGCCACTTTCAACTTTCCATAAAGAAGCGTAGTCGCCTTGCTCATACAGAGCAGTATTAGGCACTCGAATTAACGAGCCGACCGAATCAAATACCACGGTAGCCGTCTGCCCTAAATTTATCGCTTCCAAGACTTTCTGAGTAGATTCATCTTTAGATAGGAATTCATAACGTGCCGTCCAGGTTCGACTAACTGTATCGGCTTCACCCGAACGTTCACGTAAACGCACTGGATAAGCGGTATCCGAACCATAAATTTGTACTTTAGCCACTTTTGGAAGTTGAGAAATACGATTTTCTGGTACTTGAACCGTGACTTCACGAGACCCCGATAGAGCTAAGGTGGCGACCAACTTACCTGCGGTGACCACCTCATCTTGTTCCGCTTCAATTGAAAGGATTTTACCCAGGCCTGGTGATTTTAAAAATGTATATTCAAGCTGGTTTCTAGCCTGTTTTTCTTGAAGATGTTGTGACTTTAAACGCTCTTCTAATACAGTTAAATGACTGGCTGCTTGATCCACATTTTGTTGAGAGATTAAGCTGCGTTCTAATAAGCGCTTAAAACGTTCTAATTCAAGTTGAGAATTTTGAATTTCTGATTCGGTGGCACGAATGTCTGCCAAAATGACTCTTAAGGCTAACTGATAATCTGTTGGATCCAGTTTAAACAACGTTTGATTGGCTTTCACTTCATCACCACTGTTGACTAAACGCTCGATGATTTTGCCGTTGACACGAAATGCCAAATTTGAGGTATAGCGTGCAGAAATAATCCCTGTTAATGTCCACTGTGGTTGGGCACTAAGGTTAGAAAGAGCAATGGTCTTGACCACGGGCGCAACCGTAGGGACTTCTGTTTCCGCTCCGTCTTCTTGACAGCCACTCAACAAAACGCCAGTTAAAACACTAACGAGCACTACTTTCATCATTTGCATGGTTGTTCCTTGTAGCCTAACTTTTCAGCTAAACTTTAATATTAATCAAACGTGTTTCACGTGAAACTTATCGTAACGTATATCTCACACCAACAATAAAGATTATTTCGAATGACCGTTTCTATTTACCGATACAAAATGAGGTAAAAATTCGACCTAAAAGATCATCGGAAGTAAATCGTCCAGTAATCTCCGATAATGACTCCTGGGCTAAACGTAGATCTTCAGCCAGCAACTCACCCGCTGCATACAGTTCCAACTGTTGTTGACCATTTTGAGCCCACTGCAAAGCGGTTTGTAAAGCATCAATATGACGTTTGCGTGCCATAAACACACCTTCGCCTGTCTGTTCATAACCCATCGCTGTTTTTAAATGCGCTCGTAATAACTCTAAACCGAGTTTTTGTTTGGCTGACAACCAAACCACGCTCTGCTCGCCATCTTGCTCTACCATCGGTTCATGCTTAATCAAATCAATTTTATTACGAATAATCGTCACCGGAATATGAGCTGGCAATTTATCTAAAATCACCTGATCTTCTGGGTGAATGGCTTCGCCCGCTTGCAGCATCACCAAAACTCGGTCCGCTTCATCTAATGCTTTCCAAGCTCGATCAATCCCAATCTGTTCGACTTGGTCAGTCGCTTCTCGCACACCGGCCGTATCTAAAATATGTAACGGCATACCATCAATATTAATCTCTTCTTTAACAATGTCACGAGTGGTACCAGCAATATCGGTCACAATCGCACTCTCTCGACCCGACAAGGCATTTAACAAGCTAGATTTACCGGCATTGGGGCGACCTAAAATAACCACCGACATCCCTTCCCGTAACAACACCCCTTGCTGAGCTGAGAGAAATACGGCCTGTAAACGATCTAATATATGTTGCAATTGGCCAGCTACCCTGCCATCCGATAAAAAATCGATCTCCTCTTCGGGAAAATCAATCGCCGCTTCCACAAAGATACGTAACTGCGTCAGCTCTTCCACCAACTGATTCACTTGAGCAGAAAACTCACCTTGTAAAGAGCGCAAAGCAGAACGTGCGGCTTGATCGGATGACGCCTCAATCAGGTCAGAGATCGCTTCAGCTTGCGCTAAATCCAACTTGTCATTCATAAAGGCCTGTTTGGAAAATTCACCCGGCTCAGCTAAACGTGCGCCTAGTTTCACAACACGACTCAGTAACCATTCCAACACCACCGGACCACCATGCCCTTGCAACTCCAAAACATCTTCTCCAGTAAAGGAGTTAGGCCCTGGAAAATACAACGCAATCCCTTGATCCAACACCTCACCTTGATCTCCATAAAATGGGGCGTAGTGTGCATAACGTGGCTGAGGGGTTTTACCTAAAACCTGTTCGGCAATCTCTAAGGCTTGCTTACCTGAAACACGCACAATTCCGACTCCCCCTCTTCCTGGAGCCGTGGCGATAGCAGCGATAGTGTCGTGATTTTCAAAATCCATAATCATTTCCAAACGGTGATAACAAAATTAAGATACAAAAAACGCTCTTTCGGGCGCTTCTATTGTAACGGGTTAAGCCAGTAAAGCCTAAGCAACGGTTTTAAACTCAGTCACCTTAAAGTCCGTGATGAAATCTTTCTGTTCCAGCTTAGCACGACTTTTATCAAGCTTCTTCTGAGAACCAAATGTCATCTCTTCTTTTTCACCATTTACTTTAAAAGACAAGACATACAAAGGACGTGTTTGAACCTCTGCTTGCGTTGCCTGTTGAGCAACAGGCGCTGCGCCGTCTTCTAGAGGTAGGTAACCATCTTTTGTTTTGTAACAAATTGGTTGCATACCATCGGCAACTAGAAACTCTACTTTGCCGTACATTGGGTGATCTGTACCCAGTTTTTGATAAGATAATTGCATACTCTAATCCTTAACGCTTTTGGTGTCTTCACCAGCTTCAATTTTGCGAGTGATATACCACTGTTGTGTCACCGACAAGATATTGTTCACTACCCAGTATAGAACCAAACCTGCAGGGAAGAATAGGAAGAAAATCGTGAAGATAAATGGTAATAACTTCATTACTTTCTGCTGCATCTCATCCATCATCGCTGAAGGATTCAACTTCTGCTGGATAAACATGGTCACACCCATAATGATCGGCAAGATGAAATACGGATCTTGCGCAGACAGATCTTCAATCCACAATATAAATGGGGCCTGACGCATCTCTACTGAGTATAACAACACCCAGTAAAGCGCAATAAATACCGGCATCTGTACTAAGATGGGCAAACACCCACCCAACGGATTAATTTTTTCCTCTTTATACAGTTTCATCATCTTCTGCTGGAAGATCACTTTATCGTCGCCATAGTTCTCTTTTAACTGCTGTAACTTAGGCTGGAACTTCTTCAGGCGCGCCATCGAGCGGTAAGAAGTTTCTGATAATTTGTAGAACACCAATTTGATTAAGATGGTCAATAAGATAATCGCTAGACCCCAGTTACCAACCACACTATGAATCTGATCCAGTACCCAGAACAGAGGCTCTGCTAGGAAGGTTAAGATACCATAATCAATGGTCAACTCTAAACCTGGTGCGATATCCGCAAGGACGTCCTGCTTTTCAGGCCCAATATAAATTTGTGAACCCAACTGCCCAGTTGTGCCAGCAGGAACCGATACTAATGGTTCAACCACACCGATAGCATAACGGTCATTACCCAGTGGTTTGGCGTAATAATTGTTATTCACTTCTTGATTAGGAATGATCGCCGTTAGGAAGTACTGCTGAATCATGGCACCCCAACCGCCCATAACAGACTTACCATTAACGGTCTCTGTGTTTAGGTCGTCAAACGAGTGCTTAACATACTTCTCTTCCGCTTGGCCATCGTATAAAACTGGCCCAGTGTAGGTGTACATCATAAAGTTGTCGTCTGGGTTATAACGGTTACGTACCAGTTGAGAATACAGACTTCCGCCCCATGATTCACTGGTCGTATTTTCAACTTTATAACCAATATCCACTAAGTACTTACCTCTGGTAAAGGTATAAGTCTTCGTTACCTTAATGCCATCTTGCTGCCAGGTCATTGGTACAACAAGCGTATCGCCTGTCATTTCAAAACGAGACTGACTCACTTGATAGTTAGCTTTATGGTTAGGAGCTGGTAATTTAGAATCAGGCTGCATCGCAATCCCATTCTGAGCCACATAAAGCAACGCACCGCTATCACTCATTAGCTGATAAGGTTGGCTATGGTCTTCCGTGGCACCGTACTGCAGCAGTCGAGCTTCACGAATATCACCACCTACGGTATCAATAATAAGATCTAAGTTATCGGTAACAACCTGAATACGCTGACCTTGCTCCATCGCTTTCTGTGCAACCGGAACCGCACTGGATTGTGCGGCTGGTGTATTGGCACCTGGCACTGCGGAAGGTGCTGAAACAGAAGCAGGCGTTGCATTCGCTAACGGCGTCTCTGATTGCGTGGCGACTTGGGTAGCAACTTGCTCAGTTTTAGCGGTGCTAAACTGCATCCATTCAAGGTAAATCCAAGTTAGTGTGAAAGCTAGTGCTAACCACCAAAACGATCTCATGTTCATGTTAAAACCTTTAACTATTCTTATTATTGATGCGATCTTTAAATCCGCTTTTGCGAATTTTACGAATTAAATGTAAAAAGCTTTTGTGCAGAGTCTCTGTATCGACATCCTGCATCCCTTTGCGGCCTAAAACCACAATATCATACCCACTTAGCTCTTTTTTATGTAGTCTAAATGCTTCTCTAGAGAGTCTTTTTATACGATTTCGCCAAACGGCTCTTTGAAGCTGCTTTTTACTCAATGCTAAACCGAGTCGTGGATACGCTTTTTGATTAGGGCGAACAATCAGAGTCCAGTGACGATTAGCGAACTTTTCTGCATCTGCAAAAACGTGTTGAAAATCTTTTGGCGTGAGTAATCGGTAAGACTTAGAGAACCCATTAATAGGCTCAGAAGAGGAGGGGATGGATAAGTCCGGATGAGTTGTTAACTCGAGATTTGAATTCATAAACTCACCAGACTTGTTTTCTGTGTGTACCATAAAGCACACTCAGAACTATGGAGTTAAGCGCTTACGTCCTTTTGCACGACGAGCAGCAATAACTTTACGACCATTTTTAGTCGCCATACGAGCACGGAAACCGTGAGTACGTGCACGTTTAATTACGCTAGGTTGAAATGTACGTTTCATGTCATTGTCCTTAAAATTTCTATTCCGCAATACGGAAAAACGGGGATTATATAGAGATATCAATAAGAAAACAAATATTTTTTTATAGTTGACCCTGTTTCTGGACTGTTTTTTAATCTAAACTCTACCTTAGTAGCCAAACAACTCCTCTACTCGATCGATCTTCCCAGGATATGCTTCACGCCTCTCATAACTATATCCAGCCCAACTAACTATCCAAAATATCGAGGACAAAAGTTCAATCCAAAAGTATTCCAACACCATCAAGCACTGGATCTCGTTATAATCTAGTTTTAAAAAACAAAATAATTCTAACGGTCGTTATGCCTGAACTCATTCTTACAGAAATCCTAATCTATTTAGTCACAGGTGCATTCGTTGGCTTTGCAGCAGGCCTGCTTGGAATTGGTGGTGGACTCATTATTGTTCCGGTATTAACCACCGTATTTGCTTACTATTTAGACAGTGAACACATCGTTCATTTGGCAATTGGAACCTCTTTAGCCACCATCTTAATCACCTCTTTATCTTCGGTCAAAGCACACCATGGTCACAATGCCGTCCGCTGGGATATCGTTAAGCTTCTGTTTATTGGTATTTTATTAGGTGCTTTTTTGGGTGGCTGGAGCTCACAGTTTGTTGAATCCAGTCATCTAGGGTATCTATTTGGATTCCTAGAACTACTGATTGCCATCAATATGTTATTAGCCATCAAACCCAGTCCGCATCGAGAGCTACCAGGCCTGCCTGGAAATACCATTGCTGGCTCGATCATTGGTAGTTTGGCTTCACTGGTCGGCATTGGAGGTGGTACCTTAACCACCCCCTACCTTGTTTGGAATAATATTTCCATGCATCAAGCCATTGCCACTTCAGCCGCAGTGAGCTTACCGGTTGCCCTTGCCGGAACCTTTGGATTTTTAATCGGAGGAATCAATGCAGAAAACCTACCTGAGTACGCCACCGGTTATATTTATTGGCCTGCCTTCTTCGGAATTGTCTTTGCCAGCGTGCTAACCGCACCACTTGGTGCCAAGGCAGCCCATCAACTGCCCGTTAAAACACTTAAGCGTGTTTTTGGCATACTTTTGCTACTTTTAGCCTCCAAAATGCTACTTTTTTCATAATTTTTTCAACAGGCGTAAAAACCCATATAAAAACATGTGCTTAACCCATAAAAAATTTTAGTTATCCACACCCTGTATCCACAAAGTTATCCACAGATAAAGACTATGAATTAAAGTTATTCACAGGTATACTTGATTCTATAAATTTTTACCTCATTTGAATTCGTTTTGTAAGGTCATCTCACGACACGGTTAGGCTGATTATTAAAATCAAAATTGCTTAATAAACTTTAGTGCCTAAAACGAAAAAACACCTTGGAACAAGGTCTCACTTGATCACTTCTTATTGAGCTTATTTTAGCTTCAATGATCGTTTGACCTTGTTCCAACCTTAATAAAGGATACGCTCTTGTCGACATTGTGGGCTCAAAGTCTAAAGCATCTTGAAAATGACTTAAACGATCAACAATTCCATACTTGGATTCGCCCATTACAAGCGATCGAAGAGGAATCGACAATTCGTCTATTAGCGCCCTCCTCTTTTATTCTGGACTGGGTCAATAAAAAGCTGATGGACAATATCCGTCAAGCGGTCTCAATTGCCGCTCCAACCAATACACCGGAAGTCAAACTTGAGATTGGTGACTATGTCATTGACAGCCTTGAAGAGGATGAACCAACTGTTCCTCAAGCGTTACAAACCAAAAAAACAGAAACTAAAAAACCAGCTGGCTCCAAACCAGCTAAGGCAAAATCCGCAGCTAAAGACAGCACCGGTACAACCATTAAACACGGTCTAAATACCAACTTTACCTTTGAAACCTTTGTTGAAGGTAAAGCCAACCAGCTTGCTGCAGCGGCAGCTCGCCAAGTGTCTGAGAATCCAGGCGGCGCTTATAACCCATTCTTTATTTATGGTGGTGTTGGTTTAGGTAAAACACACTTAATGCACGCCATTGGTAATCAAATGCTAAAAGACAACCCGAACGCGCGTGTTGTCTATCTGCATTCCGAGCGTTTTGTTGCCGATATGGTCAATGCTCTACGTCATAACAAGATCGACGAATTTAAGCGCTTTTATCGGTCTTTAGATGCACTTTTAATTGATGACATTCAATTCTTTGCCAATAAAGAGCAATCACAAGAAGAGTTTTTTCATACCTTTAATACCCTACTAGAAGGCAATAAACAGGTTATCTTAACCAGTGACCGTTTTCCAAAAGAGGTGGACGGTTTAGAAGACCGCTTAAAATCTCGATTTGGTTGGGGTCTGACGATTGCGGTAGAGCCACCTGAATTTGAGATGCGTGTCGCGATCCTGCTTAAAAAAGCATCCGAATATGGCTTTATATTGCCAGATGAAGTCGCTTTTTTTATTGCCAAACGCCTACGCGGAAACGTTCGTGATTTGGAAGGCGCATTAAAACGTGTCGGGGCTTTTGCTCAGTTTACTCAACAGTCTTTAACGGTAGAACTGGTCAAAGAGGCCTTAAAAGACTTGTTAGCTCTGCAACAGAAAATGGTCACCTTAGAAAACATTCAAAAAACCGTTGCAGACTATTACAAACTACGAATTGCAGACATGCTTTCTAAGAGACGTTCTCGTAATATTGCCCGTCCAAGACAGGTTGCCATGGCAATTGCCAAAGAGTTAACCAACCACAGCTTGCCAGAAATTGGCGATGCGTTTGGTGGTCGTGATCATACAACGGTACTGCATGCGATTCGCAAAATTAAAGAGTTACGTGAAACCGATCACCGCATTGACGACGACTTTAATAGCTTAATTAGAATCATCACTAACTAAACGAACTTTGCCCACAACCGCAAAGCTCACACAAACATTTAAACCAACGTAAAGAGTGCTTCAAATGAAAATCAGTCTTTCTCGCGAAAACCTTTTAAAAGTATTGCAAACCGTCGGTGGCGTGGTTGAAAAACGCCAAACCATGCCGATTTTAGGCAATGTGTTATTTCACGTTTACCAAAACACTTTAACGGTCACCGCTTCTGACTTAGAAATTGAAACCCGTGCCCAGACCGAACTTGAAACCTGTGACGTTGAACAGTTTGCGATTACTCTGCCGGCCATCAAGTTAATCAATATTGTGCGCTCTTTACCGGATGGCTTAACCATCATTATGGATTTTGAAGAATCACGCTGTACCGTGTCAGCAGGTCGTTCACGTTTTAAACTCTCAACCTTACCGGCTGATGACTTCCCAACCATTGATTTAACGCAAGCTGAGCTTTCATTCTCCATGTCTCAACACCAGTTAAAACAGTTGATTCAACACTCCAGTTTTGCAATGGCCAGCCAAGATGTGCGTTTTTATCTAAACGGAATGCTATTTGATATTAATAATAATGAGTTGCGTGTGGTGGCAACAGATGGGCACCGATTATCGACTTGTACGACTCAGTTAGCGATTGAAGGTCTAGCACCTACTCAAGCCATTTTGCCTCGTAAAGGGGTTTTAGAACTGTCAAAACTCATTGGTGATGACGATGCGTTAATTCAGTTCTCATTAGCCAAAAACTACCTCACCGTTCAATTTGAAGAGACCGTATTTACCTGTAAGTTAGTGGATGGACGTTTTCCGGACTTCCGTCGCGTTATTCCAACAACTAACGATCAAATGGTACAAACAGACCGTGAACTGCTTCGAAGCTTATTGCAACGTGCATCAATTTTGTCAAACGACAAATTCAAAGGAATTCGTCTGCTATTAACCAACAACTTATTAGCGGTTAATGCATCAAACAGCGAACAAGATGAATCGCACGAAGATATGGCGATTGACTATGCTGGGCCAGATATGGAAATTGGTTTTAACGTCAGCTATATTTTAGACGTGTTGAATTCAATGCACGAAGACTGCGTAACCGTACAATTAAAAGACTCAAACAGCAGTTGTTTAATTGAAACCACTTCTGACGTTTGTCACTGTCAGCACGTGGTTATGCCGATGCGTTTATAGAATTAACCATTTGTAATTCTGACCAGGCCTGCTTAGATTTTAATTTAAGCAGGCCTGCTAGTTTCTAAAGACTGTAAAATAGCCTTTTTCACCCTTTTACGCGCTTTGTAATTAAGGTTCACTGAATGAATAAACCTCGTTTAATCCGTATTGCCACCTATGCGTCCGTTGCTATTGCGGTCACTCTACTACTATTAAAAATAGTAGCTTGGTTACAAACAGATTCTGTGAGCATTTTGGCCTCTTTACTGGATTCAGCGATCGATATTATTGCTTCAGTACTCATCCTTGTTGCAGTACAAATTGCTCAAACCCCGCCGGATAAAGAACACCGCTTTGGTCATGGTAAAGCAGAACCCCTTGCTGCTTTGGCTCAGAGTGTCTTTATTACCGGATCGGCCATCTACCTGTTAATCTATGCTGTTGAACGCATTATTAATCCTCAAGAACTAACAAGTCCAGAAATCGGATTATGGCTCATGTTGATCTCACTGAGCTTAACGTTTGCACTTGTGGTATTTCAACGTTATGTGATTTTACAAACACAGTCCACAGCTATTAAGTCCGACTCCTTACACTACATTTCAGATATTATGGCCAATATTTTGGTTATTATCGGTCTATGGCTAAGCCACCTGCTATGGTTAGACCCTTTATTAGCGGTAGGAATCGTAGCCTGGATTCTATATTCTGCATTTCAAATTGCACGTGAAGCAGGGGATCAGTTGCTTGACCGTGAACTGCCAGAGACCGTGCGTTTGGAGATTCAAAAAATTATTCTTTCCACCCCAGAGGTGCAAGGGTTTAATGATTTACGTACCTATCAATCAGGGCCTAACCGCTTTGTTCAAGTTGATTTAGAGTTAGACGATAAGTTAACTCTTAAAGAGAGTCACCAAATTACAGAAAACGTAACCTCGGCCTTAGTCTCGGCTTTTGATAATCTTGATGTCATGATTCACCAAGAACCTGTTAGCCTACATAATGATCCAAGCCATCACACTTGGGGCAAAGAGTAATCAATCCAGCATGACGCAAATATCCCAACTACATTTACAGAACTTTAGAAACTGCACGCAAGCGCAGTGTCAGCTTAGCAGTGGTCTAAACCTATTTGTAGGAGATAATGCGGCAGGCAAAACCTCTTTTATTGAAGCGATTTGGTTACTGGCCACAGGTCGCTCTTTTCGTACTTCAAAATCACACCATTTGATTCAATACGATCAACAACAGAGTGTGATTTTTAGCCAAGTCATCTCAAGTCATAATGCCGATAAAATCCACAAACTAGGCATGCAGAAAAGTGCCTCCAATACGATCTTAAAAGTCGATGGCGAAGTGATTAAAGGCCAGATTCATATTGCGAGTCTAATTCCTGTTCAGCTACTGACGCCTGAAAGTCATCGTTTACTGGAAGAGGGCCCAAAAGCCCGTCGTCAATTTATGGATTGGGGCTGTTTTTATCAAAGCAGCGATTTTATAAAGTTGTGGCGATTGTATCAACGTAGTCTTAAGCAACGTAATCAAGCGCTTAAAAAACGTTTACCGCAGGCTCAAGTACAATTATGGGATCACCACCTTGTTGAAACCGCTTTAAAAATTGATGCCATTAGACAAAACTATCTCGAAGAGCTACACCCTTATTTAGTGACATTTTGCCAAGCCTTAATGCCTGAATTGAGTGGTGAAGTGGTCTGCCAATATCGATCAGGCTGGCCTAAAAATACTGAAAACTTGCTAGAATTGATGGAGCAAAACTATCATAAAGACAGTCAAGTGGGTCATACACAGTACGGTGCTCACCGAGCTGACATCCGCTTTAAATTTGGTGGGCAAGAAGCGATGAATACCTTGTCTCGTGGACAACAAAAACTGTTTGTCTGCGCGTTACTGTTGGCGCAAGCCAGTTTGCATGAAAAAGTGGTGAACGAGCCGGTAATTATGCTGATTGATGATCTACCAGCTGAACTGGATGAAAACCACCGTTTAAAACTGTTAGAACTACTGCAAGTACTGAATATCCAACATTTAATCACTAGCACCTCAGAATCATTGATTCCTATTCTAAATCCAGATACCAGTAAAATCTGGCTGATCGAATCTGGAAAACTGATCGAAAAAGTTTAAAACTTCTTTTGAAAACTGAGCAGGCCTGGTATTTCTAGAAATAAAAAAAGGGCTGAATCAATCAGCCCTTTATGTTACAAACAGTGAAATTATTTCACTTCAACTGTTTTACCTTTTTTACTGCGTTCTTTTTTAGGTAAAACAACCTCTAATACCCCATCTTTAGAACTCGCATCTACATTTTCAGCGTCAACATTCGATGGTAATGTAAAGCTTCGTTCGAATCTACCATAACTACTCTCTACACGATGGTAATCATCTTCCTTCACTTCTTTTTTAGTTTTCCGTTCTCCTGAGATGATTAAGCGGTTGTCTTTAACCTCTACATTAATGTCTTTCTTTTTGACGCCGGGTAAATCTACTTCAATATGATAGGCATAATCCCCTTCACGAGTATTAACTGATGGACTAAACCCATTTTCACTTGAATCCAAAAGA
The DNA here is from genome assembly GCA_034722175.1 of Pseudomonadota bacterium. GTDB lineage: Bacteria > Pseudomonadota > Gammaproteobacteria > Thiomicrospirales > Thiomicrospiraceae > Thiomicrorhabdus. Next base: position 44,593 of record JAYENR010000072.1, read on the forward strand.
GTTGGACTCAACGTTTTAAAACGCTCCTCTAAATCCCTAAGTTCTTTAAAAGGATCCAAGGTTCTTAATAACATGCTCATAATTTCATCCTCAATTAGATATATATTTCTAAATCAAATCAAATCAAATCAAATCAAATCAAATCATCTACATCATGGCCAGAATTGATCCAACTTAATAAAACTCTTTTACAAATTAATTATAGTATTTCAATCTATTAACCGTCTTATTTTTTTAATCAATTTTTACATGCTTAATTCATCCGTTTTTTTTCAATAAACGAACCATGCCTAGTGAGTTATTCTAAATCGTCTTTTATAACCGGTATAACCACTTGATTTAAAAGATTATTTTAAGGTGTTTTTAGGTCATGCATTTGCCCCCTATTTGTGCTAAAATCTTCTAATAATTTTTGTATTAAAAATCACAATAAAAGACGCATAATTCTATGACTGAAGAAACGCAATACGACTCCTCCTCCATCAAGGTCCTTAAAGGCTTAGACGCTGTTCGAAAACGTCCAGGCATGTACATTGGTGACACGGATGATGGAACCGGTTTACACCACATGGTATTTGAGGTGGTGGACAATGGGATCGATGAAGCATTAGCTGGCCATTGTGACAAAGTTGTTGTCACCATCCACACCGACGGTTCGGTTTCAGTAACCGATAACGGACGTGGTATTCCAGTTGGTATTCACGAAGAAGAAGGCGTTTCTGCCGCTGAAGTTATTATGACTGTACTGCACGCAGGTGGTAAGTTCGATGATAACTCCTATAAAGTTTCAGGTGGTCTTCACGGGGTGGGGGTTTCGGTTGTAAACGCCTTATCTGAAAAGCTTACTCTAACCATTAAACGTGAAGGTCATCTTTGGAAACAAACCTACACTCACGGTGTACCTGATGCACCGATGGAAGCCATTGGTGAAACAGATGAAACGGGAACAGAAATTCGTTTCTTGCCAAGTAAAGAAACCTTTACCCAAACAGAGTTCAGTTTTGATTACCTGCTAAAACGTCTACGTGAACTCTCTTTTCTTAACTCCGGTGTACACATTGAATTATTGGACAAACGTGATGAGCGTCATGAAGTGTTCCAGTTTGAAGGTGGAATTAAAGCCTTTGTTGACTATATCAATACCAATAAACCAACCATTCACGATAAAGCCTTCTACTTCTCTACCGTGAAAGACGACATTACCGTTGAAGTAGCGATGCAGTGGTCTGAAGCTTATCAAGAATCCATTTTCTGTTTTACTAACAACATCCCTCAGCGTGATGGTGGAACCCACTTATCTGGTTTTAGAGCAGCGTTAACCCGTACTTTAAATAGCTATGCGGAATCTGAAGGTCTAAACAAAAAATACAAAATGAATATCTCGGGTGATGATGCTCGTGAAGGTTTAGCAGCAGTCATCTCGGTTAAAGTTCCAGATCCTAAGTTCTCATCTCAAACCAAAGACAAGTTAGTCTCTTCTGAGGTCAAGTCTGCGGTAGAAACCGCAATGAATGAAAAACTAAGTGAATTCTTACTAGAAAATCCTAAAGATGCGTTAGCTGTTTTCTCCAAAATTATGGATGCGGCTCGTGCTCGTGAAGCGGCACGTAAAGCTCGTGAGATGACACGTCGTAAAGGTGCCTTAGATATCGCAGGCCTGCCAGGTAAACTAGCGGATTGCCAAGAGAAAGATCCCGCTCTTTCTGAACTGTACCTGGTGGAGGGTGACTCCGCGGGTGGATCGGCTAAACAAGGTCGAGACCGTCGTACACAAGCGATCTTACCGCTAAAAGGTAAAATTCTAAACGTTGAAAAAGCACGTTTTGACAAAATGTTAGGTTCTGCTGAAGTTGGAACATTGATCACAGCTCTAGGTTGTGGGATCGGACATGAAGAGTACAATATCGAAAAACTACGTTATCACCGCATCATTATCATGACCGATGCCGACGTGGATGGTTCTCACATTCGTACTTTATTATTAACGTTCTTCTACCGCCAGTATCCTGAGTTGGTTGAAAAAGGCTATATCTACATTGCCCAACCGCCACTTTATAAGGTCAAAAAAGGCAAGCAAGAGACCTATCTTAAAGATGATCTTGAACTGGAAGCCTACCTGCTGCAAACGGCGATTGATAAAGCCGGACTTTGGGTATCTGCTGAAGGGCCAAGTATTACGGGTGTCGCCTTAGAAAATCTATCGACGCAGTATTTCAAGGTAGAACATACTATTAGTCGCCTAGCTCGTCGTTTCAATAAAAACTTCTTAGATCTAATGATTGATTCACCAGAAATCACTTTGGAAACACTGAATGATTTTGATGCGGCAACCCAATGGGCAAATACGATTCTTCCACGTTTAAAATCCGTGGGTGAAAAAGACAAAATTGAATATCAAATCAGTGTTGAACCGGTTTCAGATATGGACAGTGATGCTAAATTTCAAATCCGTTTACAACAACGTGAACACGGAACTTTAAGCTCACAAGCGTATGACGCTGAATTCTTTAGCTCTAAAGAGTACTTACTAATTGTTGAACTTGGTAAAGCGTTACAAGGTTTACTCAGTTCGTCGGCTTATGTCCAACGTGGTGAGAAAAAACAAGATATTCAAAGCTTTAAGGAGGCCATTGAGTGGCTGTTCAACGAAGCTAAACGTGGTCAAAATATCCAACGATACAAAGGTTTGGGGGAGATGAACCCAGAACAGCTTTGGGAAACCACTATGAATGCAGAAGCCCGTCGTTTACTGCAAGTCACCATTAAAGATGCGATCCAAGCAGATCAAGTATTTACGACTTTAATGGGCGATGAGGTAGAACCACGTAGAAACTTTATTGAAAGTAATGCACTACAAGTTGAGCATCTGGACGTTTAGAACGGTTTTTTAGCCCTTATCTAAAGGCCTCTATCGAGCAAAGATCTTACTAGAACAATTAGTTAAGGCTTTGCGATAAAAAATTTAATTTTGAAAAGTTACGGGTTTTAGTTTCTAATACCGAGCTATTAGTCTAAAGCTATAAAATATTAAAACTTAAATGACCATATTGGTCATAAATTAACATTAGGAGACTGTCTATGTCAGTACAACACCCTATCGTAGCGGTAACTGGTTCTTCTGGAGCTGGAACGTCATTCGTAAAACGCGCTGTAGAAGCGATTTTTGAACGTGAAAGCCTAAAAGTTGCCATCGTTGAAGGCGATAGCTTCCACAAATATTCTCGTGTAGAAATGCGTGCAAAAGTTGCAGAGTCTAAAGAAAATGGTGGCCCAGTTTTAACACACTTTGCTGAAGCGGCTAACGAATTCAACAAGCTTGAAGAAGTATTCAAAACATACAAAGATACTGGTATGTGTGAGCGTCGTTATTACATCCACTCTGATGAAGAAGCAGATGAGCATAACGCACGTTTAGGTACAAACTTCGTTCCAGGTGAGTTTACACCTTGGGAACCAATTGAAGAAGGTACAGACATCTTGTTCTACGAAGGTCTTCACGGTGCGGTTAAACGTATGGACCACGGTCCAGCGGAAGGTATGCACGATGTATCTCAGCACGTTGACCTAGGTATCGGTGTAGCACCGGTTATCAACATCGAGTGGATGCAGAAGATCTACCGCGATACTTCAGAGCGTCCATATACTGTTGCTCAAGTTCGTGACACAATCATGGAACGTATGGATGACTACATGGAAACAATCGTTCCTCAGTTCCACCGTACTCACGTTAACTTCCAGCGTATTCCGCTAGTTGATACGTCTGATCCGTTCTCAACTCAGACTGAAGTTGCACCAATGGGTCCTGCTCCTGAAGATTCATTGATCATCACTCATGTTCGTCATAAAGACATCGAAGATCTAAGTTTAATCGTTGATCAAATCGAAGGTGCTTGGTTACAGAATGAAACAACTATGATCTGTTCAGGTACTCAAATGGTTAAGGCGATGGATATCATTATGACTCCAATCATACAAGACCTAATCGCTAAAAAACGTGCAGCAATGGCAAAATTAGCTTAATTGCATAAGCTAGAGAGTTATCTCTAGCCACTTTTAAAGTGATTTAAAAGCCCCGTCAATTTGATGGGGCTTTTTTTTGGGGGCATAAAAAAACCCGCAAAAGCGGGTTTCAATTACTGCAAAAGTTCTTTATTTAAAAACGGTAAGTGATACCTGCTTGGAAAATAGGTAAAACCGTATAATCTGCTACATCATTTTCGAGCTCTGTTTCTTCAGCTTGAAGTGACTCTAATACAGTTGGATCCGTTGATACATCTAACGTATCCGTTCCATCAGTTACCGTACCTGTACCACTTAAAGAAACGCCCGCTGAACCCGTAAAAATAGCACCGATTTCAATTAAAAACCCGAAACCTGTCGCAGGAGAGTGACCCCATCCCAAACTCGCTGTCGGACCATTTTCCCAGTCTAATTTACCATTTAAAGCAACATCCGAAGTCACAGTATAGGTATCATCACCAATCTCAACCACTTCAGCAGCTGAAGAGGTTCCTAACGCACCTAATTCAAAACTATTTACCGCATATCCAGCTGATAAAAAGAATCCACTCCCAAACGGGTGATAATCTAATGCTAAACGATTAATTCCACCATCTGCTTCAACTTCATAATCAATATCAGTATCACTGGTTGTTTCACTCAACCCCATACCATTTGATAAGGCACCACGAATCTGTAATGTATCTGTTAAAGGGTAAGTTAACTCTAATGTTGGACCAGCAAACAAACCATAATTGACACCTAATCCCAGTCCTTCTGCAGAGTTTGCACTAGACAGAGTTGGAACAGCAAAAAATGATGTCATTGCAGCGCTAAGAACTAATTTTTTAATCATAAATATCCTAATTTATATTTAGAGACCTTTGCACGAGTGGGATACGAGAATAAAATGAATAAAATTTTACCTGATTGAGGCGGGAAAGGCAGTGAATAGCAGGCTCTTCACAAGTTTTCCAACAAAAATCAGAGAGAATTTAACCATTTTTGGCCGTAGATCCACTCATGCAAAGGTCTCATTTAATTAATACTGAAGGTTTTCAATTTTACGACGGTCACGTTTGGTTGGACGGCCCGCGCCTTTTTCACGATACCCTGCTAAAGCCATATCAGCGGTTGGCTTACGTTGATTCAAAACTTCACTGTTTAACTCATAAAGTGTCTGAGCCTGTTCAGCTGAACCACGTTTATCGCTCAATATTAATACCGTTACTTCAACTTGTCTATGAGCTTGAGTAATAATTAATTTATCACCCTCATTAATTGTTCTACTAGGCTTCGGCTTATGACCATTTAATTCAACCTTTCCACCCTTTATCGCATCCAAAGCCATACCTCGCGTTTTAAAAAAACGCGCTGCCCACAACCATTTATCAACTCTTAACTTATCCATTACATCAACTCTGTTAACCAATCTTTAGGTGTCAGATAGTCATACACACGGGCTTCTTCAGTTCCAGGTTCTGGATGATAGTTATATTTCCAAGTGGCCATCGGTGGCATCGACATTAAAATGGACTCAGTGCGCCCACCAGTCTGTAAACCAAAAATCGTACCACGGTCAAAGGCCAAGTTAAACTCGGCATAACGACCACGACGGTATAGTTGGAAGTCTTTTTGACGCTCTCCATACTCTACATCCTTACGACGAGCCACAATTGGACGATACGCATTAATAAAATGATCGCCCACGGATTGCATAAACTCAAAACACTTATCAAAATCCCAACCAAAAGTTTCAGTATTTAAATCATCATAAAACAGACCACCCACACCACGGGTCTCATCACGATGTTTTAGATAGAAGTATTCATCACACCATTTTTTATATTTAGGGTAGATCTCATCCCCAAAGGGTTCACACGCACTTTGTGATTGAAGATGCCAATGCACCACATCGTCATCAAAAGGGTAATAAGGGGTTAAATCAAAGCCACCACCAAACCACCAAACCGGCTCTTCACCCTCTTTTTCAGCAATAAACAGACGTACATTGGCATGCGAAGTTGGAATATACGGGTTACGAGGATGGATCACTAAAGAGACACCTAATGCCTGAAAGGAGCGCCCTGCAAGTTCCGGACGATGTGCAGTAGCAGAAGCAGGCAGCGTCTTACCACGAACATGAGAAAAATTTACCCCGCCTTTCTCAATCACTTCACCCCCCTCTAAAACACGAGAACGGCCTCCCCCTGTTAACCCCATCACACCCGTATCTGGCTCACGCTGCCATTCATCAATAATAAATTCAGCACCAGAGTCTTCCGCAGAAAGTTGCTGGCAAATGTCATCTTGCAGACTTAAAAGATACTGTTTAACGGCTTCAATATTATCGTGTGTGACTGCCATGCTATTTCCTGTCATTTTATTTAAGTTATGTGGCTGTTATTTTAACCTGAAAACAGGCTTTTTATCATGTGCTTATTGTACGGGTAACACCGAGCACACTTGTATTCAAATGTTTGAAAACTTATTATGAATATTCAGACAATAGATTATTTCCTATAAAAGGTCGGTCGGCATGTATTCAAAATCAATCTTAATCATTTCCGTGAGTGCAGTTTTATCCCTTCATAGCACCAGTGCATTTAGCAGTTGGTGGGATAAAGGTGCAGAACTACTCAAAGAAGCTCAAGAGAAAGCACCCGAAGTACTATCAAGCAGCAGTACACCTGAAGTAAGTAACTTATCAACCGATGATCTGCAAAAAGCGTTTAAAGAAGCATTAAGCTTAGGATCAGAGACGGTAGTTGATCAGCTTAGCCTTAAGGATGGGTTTAATAGTGATGAGGCCATCCACATCCCTCTACCTAAAACCCTTAAAACGGTTCAATCCACTTTAACTAAGTTTGGCATGGGCGATTTAATGGATGACCTTGAGTTAAAGCTTAACCGAGCGGCTGAAGAGGCAACTCCAGAAGCTAAGTCGTTATTTTTGAATGCCGTTAAAGAGATGAGTTTTGAAGACGTTAAAAAAATCTACAATGGTCCTGAAGACTCTGCCACCCAGTATTTGCGCTCGAAAACCGGACAAGACCTCCAAAGCAAAATGCGCCCAATTATAGAGAATAGCTTAAACAGCGTCGGTGCTGTAAGTGCTTACGATAAAGCGATTAACAAATACAAAAATTTACCTTTTGTTCCAGATGTTAAAGCGGATCTACTTCAACATGTAACTGATAAAGGCATGGACGGCATGTTCTACTATTTAGCTAAAGAGGAAGCCAGCATTCGTAAAGACCCCGTTAAACAAACCACCGAACTATTACAAAAAGTATTTGGATCAAAATAATTAAAGCCTATGAAACACCTTAAACTACTCTTTATTAGCTTCACTCTTGTTGGACTTAGCGCTTGTGTTGGCACTCAAACCACCAAACAAGGTTCCGTTGGAATCGAACGCCAACAATTAATGATGATTTCTGCACAAGAGATGACACAGGGGGCAGAAAAAGCCTATGATGCCATCCTAAAAGAGGCCAAACAAAAGAAAACCCTTAATACTGATAAACGCACTCTAGAACGTATCCGTATTATCGGTAACCGACTGATCCCTCAAACTGCTATCTTTAGAAAAGATGCGCCTCGTTGGGACTGGGAGATTAACCTCATTAAGTCAGATCAACTTAATGCTTGGTGTATGCCAGGCGGAAAAATTGCTTTTTATACCGGAATAATCAATAAACTTAAACTGACAGATGCAGAGATCGCTGCCATTATGGGGCATGAAATGGCGCATGCGTTGCGTGAACATGGTCGTGAACGAGCCTCTCAAGCGCAATTAACTCAAGTAGGCATGGCCGCACTGCAGATATTTACAGGTGTACAAGGCCCATTACTTGATGCGACCGCTATGGCATTAGAAGTAACCCTAACGTTACCCAATAGCCGTACCCATGAAACCGAGGCTGATCGAATGGGCGTAGAGTTAGCGGCTCGTGCTGGTTACAACCCCTATGCCGCAGTCGATGTTTGGCAAAAGATGAGCAAAATGAGTAACGGTTCACCACCAGAAATCCTCAGTACTCACCCTGCTCACAGCACTCGAATTAAAGACCTTAAAAAATACGCTAAACGAGTTGAACCACTTTATTTAAAAGCAAAACGCAACTAGCTCTATTCATTTGCTTTAAAAACTGTATCTCAATGCTAAATTTAAACCGATCGTTTGTGCCTCACTGACTGACAAACGGTCAGTGATCATTTCAAAATTCATCCAAGGGTTTTGATAACGAAGTTTCCATGCCTCTGCTGTTATATTATAAAAAACATCCAAGTTATGCCTGTTTTCAGTCGTAAAACGATAGCCGGCAGAGTAAAACGATTTAATGGCATAATCCTGATATTCTAGTAATAGAGCATGCTGCTGCATAAACTCATAACTGCTCAATAGAAAGAGTTTGGTCGGAATGGTTTGGGTATAGTCTTCATTTAACTCCCAACCACTGGCTACCGGTTTAAACACCGCATAACCGTCACTGTCATATTCTTTTGTGCTCGAACTTCCGGTTGCGATGGTTCTTGGTGTTTCTAACCAGTTTATTTGCGCAAACAGGTCTCTAACCTGTAAACTCGCCTGCCACTGAGGGTTCAAATAACCGTTTACATCCAAGTCAATGCCAAAGCCCTGGCCTTTCGGCAGTGCTTCCACTTCGCGCTCAAAAACACTGTCTTCTGAATAGTAGTAATCAACGTCAAAGTCAAAGTCATAGTCATTTTCTGACACCGCTACAGCTCGACCGGAGATATAACCGTCTGTTAACTCCAAACCTTCCAAATAGGACACCGCCACACCGACATTGAAACCTGACACCTCTTGTTGATACCCCAGCTTAAAACCTCTGGCAACAAAGGAATTGGAGTCCAGATCTAACGAGTACTCTTCTCCTGAAACCAGCTCTTTTTTGTTTTTGGTATCATAAAACAGCTTGGCAGTTGAAGGTGCAAACTCAAACAGATAGTCATAACGATTAAACACTGAAATTTGCCAGTTATTTACCCCCACTCCTATTTCTGCTCGGTTCATAGTAAACGCCACCCTACCCGTCTCGAACGAGCCTTTCCAATTATTCATCAAACCACTGACCGAGATAGGTTCACTGTGACTAAAACTGCTTACTTCAACAAAAGGGGTAATTTCAGCAGCCCAAATTGAACTACTGACTATTAGGCTGCCCAGTAGCCCCAAATATCGCTTCACTATAGATTCCTTTAGACATAAAAAAAGGCGGAATACCAAAGTATACCGCCTCTCATTTAAACTTTAATAGTTAATTAATAATATTCAAAAGAACCATCTGTATAGCTGATTTTCATACCTAAATCATCTTCAGAAATTGTTCCATAAATAATGCCGTTATAACTTAATGTACCGGTATAAGTCGGACCTTCAGATTCGGTCATTTCCATTATCAATACCGCTCCATCCTGGTTTGTTACAGTAAATTCAGCTGTAGCAAACTCAGCATTTTCATCCAGTGTCGATGCTATGGTTAATTTACGATCATCAAAACGAATGGTCGTTTGTAAATCAGCCGTATCCAACGCGGTACGATTCAATGAAACATTGATATTTGCAGTCGGCAACTCAGTCAGCGTCGATTCAAATGTTAAACCGGTATTAAAGTCGATCCAGTTTAAATCGGTTTCAACAAAGGTATCCAACTTATCCAAAGCATCTAACCCCTCTACATGTTCCAAATTGGTAAAGTTTATAGCCCAAGAAGAATCAAGAACCTCTGTGCCATCGGTGACAGACCCAACTAAACTAATCGTGGTTGGTAAGAATGGATTATTCCCTTGACCATCCGCAGTCACATTAAATGATTCTACATTAGAGCTTAAAACACCCGTAAAGGTCGTCACATCCTCATCAGGCGTTTTTTGAACTAAGGTGCTATCTAAGTCAAGTACAAAATTCTTAACACGAGGCAATGCACCAAGTTCTGGAGAACCTAAAAGCGAACCATAGTTAAGTGTCCAAGTGTCACCCAAATACAACACAACTGAACCACTGGCGATATTTAAAGCCGTTTCTGCATTGGCAATCGTTGAAGAGCCAAGTACAAATTCAAACACATCTGATTCTTCTTTATTTATAGGTCCATCAATCGTCATATTAACGGTATAGCCATTTACAACACCGCCAGTGATCGTGGCCGTACCTGTACTAGGATTAAAAGCAATGGTTCCGGATGTAAATGAATTGAATCCCTCTAGGGACATTGGTGATGACAAGTGCTCTTTAAATACCTCTGTTACATATTCTAAGGCTGTATCAAAAGATTCACCTAAAATAACAGCTGGGTTGTTCAATCCTTCTAAAGCACCAAATGCATCAGAAGCCAACTCGACTTGTGTTGCAAACGCTGACGCCGAGGTTGCACTATTGATATCTGCATCAACGGTATTGATCCAGGTACGCAGATCCGCCATTAAAATTTTAACTTGGTCTACTTCAGTAAAGATGGCAACATCACCTGGTTCAGGATCAATATATCCCCCTTCAGGGGTATTATCGATGACATACTGAATTTCATCTAAAATACCAGAAGTATCGGATACACCCGCTTCCGTCAACGTTGACTGAGCTTCCGTGATAATATCCTGTAATGAGATCAGAGTCGTATCTTCACCGTCAACCGCTAAAATCTGACCCCCTTCAAATGATTCAACCAATAGATCCAATACGGCATCCAAATCTGGCGTTCCATCTTCATCAGTTGATGCCAAACTTGCAATCGCTGACGTTAAAGCCGCATAAACAAGTTGTTCAGAACTCACACCCGTTAAATCACCGGTAATATCAATAGGCGATGTCGCTAAGATATTAATACCATCTAGCAAGTTCGAAACTTCTGAATTTGCATTCGCAACGGCATCCGCATCTAATGGTGAGCTTTCTAAAGCTCTGGCAGCCGCTAAGTTTGTAAAAGGTGTGATATTGAGACATCCACCGATGCTCCATCAGTGGCAGAAGGCACTAAAGCTTGCATATGAATACTGTTTTCACCTGGCTTATACCACTCACCAAAGTCAACATTGGTATCTGTATCTACAATATCGTCAGCACGTGTCCCACAACCAACAGGTACATCACACTTCATCTCTGTGTCTGCCGTAGCCGTGATGGTTAACTGAATGGGACCACCCGCATAAGTATCCGCAAGATCCAAAGAGTAACTACCATCTTCAATCGTGGTCGCTGTTCCCAACTCACCAACATTTTCAGCTAAGTCGCTAAGCTCTACAGCACTTACCGCACCTTTATTAAGAATCCCTTTTGCAGCAGCACCACTGGTTGTGGTTGCCTGTGGCACGGCAGGATCATCTGCAGGATCATCGCTACTACTCGAACTGCTACTGCATCCCGTAAGACCTAAGGACCCAATAATAGCCAAGCTCAATAACGTTTTTTTATATTTAAATTCCATATTACCCCCTAAAAAACACTCATATAAATAATCATTAGTACCTATAACAATACAATATCACGTATATAAATCATAGGCATTTATTGAAATTAATAAACGTTTATAGACAACAAAGTTGATTCAGGTTAACTATATAAACCAACCACTTAAATCTTCTCACCCTTATGGGTGATGGTGCGATCAACCCACTATCCCCCTTATAGGTGATTCCATAATCAAAGCTTTTATAAAAGTTATAAAGACAGCTAGAGATATTGGTAAAATACATGGCTTATTTTAGTCACTTAAATACCAAACCTCTCAGGAACGCCATGTACCTTAACTCTTTTCATCAATTAGACAATCAAACCATCACCATCACACCCCAACAGGCCAGTCGATTTGCTAAAGAAGTCGCTCAAGACTTCAATCCGCTTCACGATCCAGAATCAAAACGCTTCTGTGTGCCGGGTGATTTACTGTTTGCGTTAGTTTTAGCAAACCAGGGTCTGTCAAAAAAGATGGTGTTTAACTACACGGGTATGGTCGGGCAAGGTGTCTCTCTTGATGTTCCAAATGACACGGGGAATGAATTTAAAGTCACTGACAATAACGGCAAAGAGTACCTAAATGTATCTCGTGAAGGCGACACCACTAAAGATATGGCATTAATCGAAGCCTTTACCCGTGCTTATGTGGCCTTTTCTGGCCATAGCTTTCCGCATATTCTTGTACCCTTAATGAAAGACAATAACGTCATGATTAATCCAGCCCGCCCAATGGTCATTTATGAAAGTATGGCTTTTGAATTCGATCGTCTAGACTTAACTGCCCCTACCTTAAAATTTGATAACAGTGATTTAGATGTTCAAGGTAAACGTGGCACTGTCACCCTTAACTTCCATGTAGTTGATAATGGAGAAACCGTCGGCTATGGTCATAAAACCATGGTATTAAGTGGGTTACGGGAATTTGATGAAGAGCAGGTTCAAAAACTGGTCGACGTTTATGAAGCCACTAAAGCGAATTACCAAACTTCATAAACCTCACTCAACTCAAAAAATAAAAAAGGGCTAAAATAACTTTCTGTTTTAGCCCTTTTTTGTTTCAAGCCTTTACCAACCTACCGTAAAGTTTTTCCGGTTTGAGAATCTTTAATCTGCGTTGGCTGTTTTAAATTTCCTAACTCACCTTCAACACAAATCAGTTCATCACCAAAAACATTCAAAACGTCTTCACAAGACTTAGCTGGTGGTTGATTCGTTATATTCGCACTGGTAGACACAATCGGCTTACCAAAATCTGAACATAAAGCTTGTACAATTGGATGGTCCGACACTCTGATTGCAACGGTATCACGACCACCGGTAATCCAATTTGGCATTATTTGTTTTAACGGCAACACCCAGGTTACAGGGCCTGGCCAAGAATCTAATACCTGTTGTTCCCAAGCAGTATCAATTAACTGTACATAAGATAGGATTTGCTCAACCGAAGCCGCCACCAAAATAACACCCTTCTCCATTGGACGTTGTTTCACATGAAACAGGTTTTGAACGGCCTGTTCATTAAAAGGATCGCAACCCAAGCCAAATACCGCTTCAGTCGGATAAGCAATCACCTCTCCTGATTTGAGTGCTTTTACAGCAACAGAAATATCGGTAGTTTTCAAAGTGAACAGGCCTAGTCAGTTTAAATGGCTGAAACTGACGTTTGGTGAATAGCTAATACACGTTTAAAGACATCAGGGTCTTTAATTTGTGTCATTTCACCTTCACGAGGAATGTGTTTATCTTTTAAGCGTGATAAAAAGAAACGTAACGCCGCCATACGTAACGCCGCTGGCCAAGCCTTTTGCTCGTCACTCGTTAATGGACGTTGCTTTTGATATTCAGCAACCATGGTTTGAATTTTGGTAGCGTTAAATTCAATTTCAGCCGGGTTATCCGCATGAACACGGCACCAATCGTTGACCATCACCGCCAAGTCATACAGAAAAGGGGCATTACAGGCATAATAAAGATCAATGATTCCAGACAAACTGTCACCATCAAACAGAGCATTGTCACAGAACAGATCCGCATGGATCACACCTTGTGGCAGGTGGTCCCAATCGGTACGCGCTTGAAAAGCCAACTCAGATTCAATCATCTGTTTTTCATCTGCTGGTAGAAAACATTTAATCTCAGTAAAGGTCGCTTGCATCCAATCCAAGCCACGATCATTATCACGAACTTGATTAAAGTCAGTACCCGCCTTATGAAAACGCGCTAACTGCATACCCATCACACCGCTTTGAACCAGTGACGGGTCCTCAACCCCCCCGCCTTTTAAACGTTCCACTAATGCCGCAGGTTTACCACACAACTCTTTTAGGTAGCCGTTTGATATCGTCCCCACTGGGTGCGCAGTCGGAATTTGATGGTCGGCCATAAACGCCATAATATTTAAAAAATACGGTAACTCTTCAAAGGTATGATGCTCAAAAATCGTCAAAACAAATCGTTGGATCTCCCCATCTAACTGAGTATTTACAAAGTAGTTAGTGTTCTCAATTCCGGCACTGATGCCTTCAAAGGATTCTAAGGTTCCAACTTGGTAGTCTTTTAAAAATTCAACAAGTTGGGATTCTTCAACGACTGTATAGACAGACATAGAGTAAAGTCTCTTAAATACGATAATTATTCGGTAAAATAGGCATCATTCACTGAATGACTCAGGTTCTAAGTAAGCTGTAATATACTTTGTCTATTCAAATAACGAGCGACATTAAATAGTCGTTTTTGAGTAAACAGCGTGCTTTAAACTTAAAACCCTAAAATTGCAGAGACAAATTTTACCATAACAGGCTCATAAATGACTCAACCGAATACACAACTCATCACGAATCCAGATAGTCCCTTTATTTTAGTAGATGGATCATCGTATCTATTTCGTGCATTTCACGCGATGCCACCTTTAACTAACTCTAAAGGTCAGGCTACCGGTGCCATTTTTGGGGTGATGAATATGTTGGGAAAACTACTTGAACAGTATCAGCCTGAAAAAATTGCGGTGGTATTTGATGCGAAAGGTAAGACCTTCCGTAATGATATGTATGCAGAGTACAAAGCCCATCGCCCGCCGATGCCCGATGAGTTAAGAACTCAAATTGAGCCCTTACATGAAATTGTTAAAGCGTTTGGTTTGCCGTTATTGGTGATTGAAGGGGTTGAAGCCGATGATGTCATCGGAACCTTGGCACAACAAGCCACCGAAGCACAACACGACACATTAATTTCTACCGGTGATAAAGATATGGCGCAACTGGTGAACGAACACGTCACTCTAATTAACACCATGAATGATGCTCTATCAACGCCAGAAACAGTCTTAGAAAAGTTTGGTGTGCGTCCTGATCAGATTATCGACTACTTAGCCTTAATGGGTGACAGTGCCGATAATATTCCAGGTATTCCAAAATGTGGCCCTAAAACCGCCGCCAAATGGCTACAAGCCCACGGTACGATTGATCGTTTAGTTGAAAACGCCTCAATGATTGGTGGAAAAATCGGTGAAAACCTGCGTAATAATCTAGAACAATTGGCTTTGTCACGCGAATTAACCACCATTAAATTGGACTGCGACCTTCCGGTACATCTAGAAGACATTCAACGCCAACCAGCCGACCTTGAGCGTTTACAAGAACTGTTCTCTGAGTATGAATTTAAAACTTGGTTAAACCTAGTGATGCAAGGTCAAGCGCCTTTCTCTAAGTCAACCGGAGCTAAAGCACACAGCCAAACCCTGACCAAAAAAACCGCTTCTACAGAACCAGTTGGAAACACCCCTACCGTTGAAACAAAACTCAGCCCATCTACCCCTTACGAAACTGTGTTTACACAAGCGCAGTTTGATCAATGGGTTCAGCGTTTACAAAAAGCAGAACTGTTTGCGATTGATACTGAAACCACCTCTTTAGACACCATGAAAGCGCAAGTGGTTGGAATCTGTTTAGCGGTGGAAGAGAACCAAACACGACAGGCCTGTTACATTCCATTGGCGCATGATTACGAAGGGGCGCCACAACAGCTCGATATCAATATGGTTTTAAACACTCTAAAACCGATCTTGGAAGATCCAACGGTTGCTAAATGCGGTCAAAATCTTAAATATGACTGGCATGTGTTAAAAAATCACGACATCGATCTACAAGGGATTCGTTTTGATACCATGCTCGAATCTTACACCTTTAATAGTGTCGCGACTCGTCACAATATGGACGATCTTGCGCTTAAATACCTAAATCACCGCACCATTCATTTTGAAGAAATTGCCGGTAAAGGTAAAAAACAACTGACCTTTAACCAAATTGATATCGAAGTTGCGGCCCCTTATGCGGCAGAAGATGCGGATATCACTTTACAGTTACATCAAACACTTTGGCCACAATTAGAAGCAGAACCGACTCTAAAACAGGTTCTTACCGACATAGAAATGCCTTTACTGCCTGTTTTAGCACATATGGAACGTAATGGTGTTTTATTAGACACCGATATGCTGGCTCTGCAAAGTGAAGAACTTACCGGAAAGTTAGCGGAACTTGAACAAAAAGCGCATTTAATCGCTGGAGAGGTCTTTAACCTAAACTCTTCAAAGCAGTTACAAGTTGTATTGTTTGAAACTCTAGAGTTGCCAATCATCAAAAAAACACCAAAAGGTCAACCCTCCACCGCTGAACCTGTATTAGCAGAACTGGCAGAGCAAGGTCATGAAATGCCGACTCTAATTTTAGAGTACCGCAGTCTAGCCAAGCTAAAATCAACCTATACCGATGCTCTGCCAAAACAGATCAATGAATCAACCAGTCGCGTTCATACTTCGTATCAACAGGCTGTCGCTTCAACTGGCCGTTTATCCTCAACCGATCCTAACTTACAGAATATTCCTGTTCGCTCTGCGGAAGGTCGTCGTATTCGACAAGCCTTTATTGCTTCTCCAGGTTACAAATTGATCGCAGCCGATTACTCACAAATTGAACTGCGCATCATGGCGCACCTATCAAACGATGCTGGCCTGTTGAATGCATTCGCTCAAGGTAAAGACATTCACAAAGCCACCGCTGCTGAAATTTTTGGCGTACCGTTAGAAGCCGTCACGACCGAACAGCGTCGTAGTGCTAAAGCAGTTAACTTTGGTCTAATTTACGGTATGTCTGCTTTTGGTTTAGCCAAACAATTGAATGTAACCCGTGGCTTGGCTCAAGAGTACATTAATCTGTATTTTTCTCGTTATCCAAGTGTATTAAATTATATGGACACCACCAAGGACAACGCTAAAACCAATGGTTATGTTGAAACCTTAATGGGTCGTCGCTTGTATCTGCCAGATATTAATGCTCGTAATGGCCAATTACGCCAATATGCAGAACGTACTGCGATCAATGCACCGATGCAGGGAACGGCCGCAGACATTATCAAAACAGCGATGATTCGTATTGAACAGTGGTTAAAAGAGTGCTCATTCGATATTAAAATGATTATGCAGGTACACGATGAACTGGTATTTGAAGTAGCCGAACAAGATATGGAAGCGGTAAAACCTCATATTAAAGAGCTAATGGAATCTGCTTTAGAACTCAAAGTACCTTTAATTGTTGATATGGGTGAAGGCATTAACTGGGATGAAGCGCACTAAACTTCAACTTCCAAAAACAATAATTAAACAAACTTATGAGACCTTTGCACGAGTGGGGTGCGAAAGAAAAAATGAGGAAAAATTTGCCTGATTGCGACGGAAAACGTGGTGAATAGCTGGCTATTCACTAGTTTTTCAACAAAAATCTGGTGAATTTTAACCATTTTTATTCGTGCATTCACTCGTGCAAAGGTCTTATTTATATACAAAATTAGGAATTAAAATCCATGAACACTTTAAACAAAACGCTATTAAATACCGCCCTACTCAGTCTGTCATTTAACAGCTTTGCAAATAATAATATCGATACCTTAAACTTAGATTCAAACTCACACTTTGAAGCATTTGCAGAGAGTTTAACCAACGTTTACGGTCATAAGTCGGTTTTTCCTGCAGAACAGCTAGGCCTGCTTGGATTTGATATCGGTGTTTCGGCTAATATTGTCGATTCTGCCTATAAATTAGACAGTCAAGTCGAAAAAGACACCACAATACCTGTATACAGCATACACGCTAATAAAGGCCTACCTGGTGGAATCGACTTAGCCTTTAACTACAATGTGATTGGTGATAGCGATTCTACAAGCTGGAGCGGTGAAGTAAAGTACGCTTTAATTGAAGGTGGCACAGCCAAACCAGCAGTGGCGGTTAGCGGTCATTACTCTCAAGCCTCAGGGATTGAAGCCCTGGATTTCAGCAGCTTTGGTATTGATCTAGGTGTTTCTAAAGGCTTTGCTAACCTAACACCCTATGCAGGGGTCGGTTATGTGATCGCAGAGATTGACCCTACTATTGAAAATACAGACACCTCCGTTAACCTGAGCACACAAAACGTAGGACTCGTGACCTTTAACGCAGGAATGAATATTAACTTTCTGGTGATGGATATATTGGTTGGTTATAACCAAATCGGTGATCTTGGAACCTACAGTATCAAAGCGGGATACCGTTTCTAAACACTAAATGATCTTAACGGCCTTAAACTGTATTAAAAAGCGATTAAATCGCTCAAAAAAACTGAACAGATACCGTGTTTAAACCACAAGGTCAAGCACGGAT
>JAYENR010000073.1:0-3533 GCA_034722175.1 Pseudomonadota bacterium
TGGATGGGTTGGTCTTTATACAGGTTCAAACTAGACATGCTGCTGTGTGAAGGGGTAAAGATTTTTTGTAAGTCGAGTTCAATGTGTAAACGCCAGTTGTAATAGTAGGCATCACTGCTTTCTCGGCGATCCTGTCGTACCGCAGCCATATGCTGCTTCATTTGATAAGCGACTTGTTCGGGCTCATTGACGATAACCGTTAACTTATTACAGGCCTCTTGGCCTAAGGTCGTGTTAATAAAATTGAATACGCTGTCAAAGTATTCACGACTGCTTTCAGGCCCAGAAAGAATTACCGGAAGAGGGATCTCTGCATTATTTGGGTGCAGTAAAATGGCTAGTAAATATAGAATTTCTTCCATAGTGCCTGGGCCGCCTGGAAAGACAACAATACCGTGTCCAACTCGTACAAACGCTTCTAGACGTTTTTCTATGTCAGGGAAAATACACAGTTCATTGACGATCGCATTCGGTGCTTCTGCGGCGATAATCCCAGGCTCTGTGATGCCCAAATAACGACCTTGGATATAACGTTGTTTGCCATGGCCTAACACGGCGCCTTTCATTGGACCTTTCATAGCGCCTGGACCACAACCGGTACAAATGTCGAGTTTACGTAAACCCAGTTCATAACCAAGGTGTTTGGCATAGTGATATTCGTGCAATGGGATCGAGTGGCCACCCCAGCAGACAATCACATTGGGTAAGGTATCTGGATGTAAAAGACCCGCATTGCGGGCAATATGGAAAATAGCATTGGTAATACCGTGAGTACGATGAAGATTGTATTGACCAGATTCTAAAATTTCATTTCGAGCATAAACTAAATCTCGCAATACCGCGTACAAGTGCTGTTTAATGCCCATAATCATTTCACCGTCCACAAAGGCTTGTTGTGGCGGGTTTTGTAAAATGATTTGTACTCCACGACCTTTGACCGTGACTTGAATATCGAAATCTACATGTTCTTCTAACAAACCTAAGCCGCTGTCTGATCGACTGCCTGTACTCAAAACCGCCAAAGCACATTGACGTAATACTTCATTTAAACCGCCTTGGCTGGTATCACATAATAGAGACGCTTCTTGGTAAGACAGAATCTGCAATGAGCCTTCAGGACGAATAATGACTTTTTCAATATCAGGGTTCATGGTAGGGTACTCTTAATCCAATTTATAGAGAATCGAGGTCTATTATGAGCGCAAAAGTGCCCTACGAGGAAGGCTTTTTAATCATTTTGTTACTGCTGGCGGTATTTGGGCTGTTGTGGTTGTTTTCACCATTTTTAGAAGCCTTGTTTTTTGCGTTGATTTTAGCCACGGCAAGTTATGCTTTTTACCAAAAAATGCTAGGCTATTTTAAGGGCTCTGAAACCATGGCGGCTTCGGCAATGAGTCTAGTGGTATTTGTGGGAGTAATTGCTCCGGTGACTTATCTATTGGTTGAGGTGAGTTTGCAAATGGGGAATCTATACGGTTCTGCGCAGGCCTGGATCAGTCAGCAAAATGCAGAAAGTTTGGTGGCCCTGAACCAAAGCTTTTTAAGTTATTTGCCAATCAGTGATCAGGCACAAACCAGTGCGTTAGAGCAGTTACGCAGTCATTTTGAGAAGATTATTGCATTCGCTCAGCAAGTCACTTTGTTTTTATTGCAGGGAATTGTGGGCAGTACCTCCTCGTTTGTGACCTTTTTAGGCTTGTCAGTATTTGCGTTGTTCTTCTTTTATCGAGATGGTCACCATATTGCCAAACACATCAAAATTTTATCACCGTTAGAAAATCATTACGATCAGATGATTATGGATCGTTTCGCTAGCCTATCGACTGTACTGACTTTATCGGTGGTTGGGATTGCGGTTATGCAAGGTCTGTCATTTGCGATAGTCGCGTGGTTGTTAGGTTTACCAGGTCTGTTTATTGGTATGGCGATTGCGGTTGCGTCTTTTATTCCTGTGGTCGGAGCGGCTCTGGTGTGGATTCCGGTGGTGATCTATTCGCTGGTGAATGGTGACTATATTACGGCCGCGATTATTACCTTTTGGGGTGTGGTGGTGACCGGGTTCTTTATCGATAACATTATGCGTCCAATCATGATTAATAAAATGACGCAGACATTAGGGGAAGCAGGAGAGGGCTTAGCAGTGGCTAATCATACTCTTATCACGGTGCTGTCCACCTTTGCGGGGTTGATTCATTTTGGGGTGATCGGTCTATTTTTTGGACCGGTGATTGCAGCGATGGCAATTACGATTTTTGATGTCTATGAGCATAAAAATTCTCATGTACTTGATAGAACATAGTGATAATCCCATATCAATATTAGTGATATGATTTTGAAATAAGTTTAATCGAAGAGGGTGGTCTTATGAAAAAACTCATTTTACTGGCAATGACGTCAGTACTGACGGCGGCAGTTAATCCTGTTTTTGCAGCTGAATTATCTGCAGTAAACATTACTGAAAAATTTCCAGATGATCCCTATGTGGCTGGCTTTAAAGCCTATGCAAAAGAGTTAGGTTCGCACAGTGTCACCATGGAAGATGCTACTAGTACCTATGCGTTAGATGTGATTAAAACGCAGAAAAAGGTCGGTTATATCGGTAAGGCTTTACCTATTCCTCAGGCCAAACAAGTCGCCGACGGTGTTTATACCGTGGTTGGCAGTATGATTTGGCACAACCCTTCTAACTTCGGTTTAAACAACAACCTCTCTTTTGTAGTTTTTGACGATGGTGTATTTGTGTTTAATGCGGGTGCGAACCCTGCACTGGCGTACAGCCTGCATCAGCAGATCAAAAAGATAACCGATAAACCCGTGAAATGGTTGGCGGTTGAAAATAACCAAGGGCATGCCTATTTAGGCGCCAGTTATTGGGTGGACGTTGGAGTGAAAAACCTTTACTCCAGTAGCTTAGCGAATGATCAGTTTAATGATGGATTTAGCTATATTAAACAGGAGTGGAGCACTCGGGTGGGTAAAAATATTACCGCTAATGCTCGAAATGTATCCGATAAATTTACGACGTTTGACGGTGAATTAACCATTGATGTGGGTGGCGGCGAACAAGTTATTTTAAAAGACTTTGGCCCAGGTCATACGCCAGCCTCAACCAGTGTTTATATTCCGTCTCGTAAAGTCATTATGACCGGCGACTTAGGCTTTAATGAACGCATGCCAGTGTTCTTTAAATATACCGATTCCTTTGCCTGGGAAGGGTCATATAAGTCCATGTTAGATCAAATTCCGATGGATACAGTTGTGATACCCGGTCATGGAACAGCGACCGATATGGAAACTGCGAAACGCCAAATGTACGATTATTTAGTCTATATGCATACGGAAGTACAGAAGGTCGTCGATGCAGGTGGTAATCAGGCAGATGCGGAGAAGATTGATCAGTCGATGTATAAAGATCGTCCGGTGTTTGATCAGGCGGCAAAAAATAATGCACGTCATATCTACACAGAAATCACCGGCGGCGACTTCTAATTTGGGGCTTATTTGAGCGATTTCTGCGTTGGTGATTAACTCAT